>JAFAPL010000254.1 GCA_019247135.1 Chloroflexota bacterium
GGAGTCGGCTGGATGACGTCCATGACCGCTTCGCAGATCTCGAGTGCGAAGTCCGGTTCGGTACCCGTGAAGCTCTCGGGTGAATATTCGTAGCGGACATGCGTCCCGGGTAGCTCCGGCTCCAGCTCGCGGCACCAGCGGGCGGCGTCTGTTGCGATGCGCACGATGCCCGGTTTATCGAGTCCGAAAACGACGCGGCGCTGCAGCTCGGAGGTGGAGTTGTAGAAATGCACGATGACGCGCGGAGCACCGCGCAGGCATTCGAACGTCCGCTCGACCAGCTCACGTCGGCACTGGGTGAGGACCTGAATGGTGACGTCCTCGGGGATCAGGTCGTCCTCGATGAGCTCGCGGATGAAGTCGTAGTCGGGCTGAGAGGCCGAGGGAAAGCCAACCTCGATCTCTTTGAAGCCGACCTGGAGCAGGACGTCCCAGAAGCGCCGCTTGCGCTCGGGGTCCATGGGATCGATCAGGGCCTGGTTGCCGTCTCGCAGGTCCACGCTGCACCACACTGGCGCCTTGTCGATGCGCGCGTCCGGCCAGGTCCGATCCGTCAGGCTGAGCGTGTTGAAGGGTCGGTATCTCGCGAACGGCATCGGCGAGGGCGCAACGGGGCGGGGCGGCATGCGCGCAATGATGCCAGGCCGGCAGGTGTTCGGGCACGTGGGCGACGCGCGCGAGCAGGAGCCAAGGTTACAATCGGCGGTCGCGCATGGCGTTTTCGAACTTCTGGACACTTGCCGCGGACCATCCCTCCAGGCCTGCCGTCATCGAACCGAGTGGGAATGCCGTGAGCGCGGGCGATCTGCTGGCGCGAGCCAATCGACTCGTCCACGGCCTCCGTGCAATCGGGCTACAACCAGGTGAGGCGATCGCGGCGGTGCTGCCGAATTCAGCGGAGGCGTACGAGCTGTATCTGGCGATGCAGCAGGCCGGCTGGTATCTGGTGCCGATCAATTTTCACCTGGTCGGACCAGAAATCGCCTACATCCTCCAGGATTCCGAAGCCAGGGTGTTCGTGGCTCACGAGCGCTTTGCCGACGCGTGCCAGGCGGCGGTGATACAAGCGGGTTTGCCATCCGAACGAGCGTTCGCCGTCGGCAACATCGATGGGTTTCGCGCCTTCGATGAATTGAAGAGCGGGCAGCCGAGCACGAGTCCGCCGCAACGCACGCTGGGCTCGGTGATGAATTACACGTCGGGAACGACCGGCCGCCCGAAGGGCGTGCGGCGGCCGCTCCAGGGCATCGAGCCCGAAGAGGTCGACCTGCCCGCGCCGCTCCTGGCCTACGGCGTGACCCGTGAGGAGCAAGACAACGTCCATCTCCTGGCCTGCCCCTGGTACCACACCGCGCCGCTGGTCATGTCGATCCCGTCGATGCACCTTGGCCACAGCCTGGTCATCATGGAGCGCTTCGGCCCGGAGCAGTGCCTGCTCAAAATTCAGCAATATCAAGTCACGATCACGCACCTGGTGCCGACGCAGTTCGTGCGCATGCTGGCGCTGCCGCAGGTGGTGCGGAACAGCTACGACGTCTCGTCGTTACGGCACGTGATCCACGGCGCGGCCCCATGCTCGCCAGACGTCAAGCGCCGAATGATCGAGTGGTGGGGGCCCGTGCTGGACGAGTACTACAACTCAACCGAGGGAGTCGGCGGGACGATCATCCAGTCAGAAGAGTGGCTGCGCAAGCCCGGGTCGGTGGGTAAAGCTCGCGGGGACAACGAGTTCGCGATCCTGGATGACGCGGGCAATGTGTTGCCGGTCGGGCAGATCGGCACCGTCTACAGCAAAGCGCGCGACGACTTTTCCTACTTCAAGGATCCTGAAAAAACCGCCCGCGCCAGACGGGGACCGTACGCGACCGTCGGCGACGTGGGCTACCTCGACGAGGATGGCTACCTGTATCTGTGTGACCGACAGTCGGACATGATCATCTCGGGCGGGGTGAACATCTACCCGGCTGAGGTCGAGAGCGTCCTGATCACGCATCCCTCGGTCGGAGATGTCGCGGTGTTCGGAGTGCCCAACGACGAGTGGGGAGAAGAAGTCAAAGCGGTCGTCGAGCCGCGCGCTGGGGTCGCGCCGTCAGCGGAGCTGGCGCAATCCCTGCTCGAGTTCTGTTCGGGGAAGATGGCGCGGTACAAGCTGCCGCGCTCGATCGATTTTCTCGAGCAGCTGCCGCGGGATCCGTCTGGAAAACTGTACAAGCGCAAGCTGCGGGACGCGTACTGGCGCGACCGAGAGCGCGCCATCTGAGGAGGCTCCTACATGGCGGGTATCTGTGATGGACGCGTGGTGATCGTGACCGGCGCGGGGCGCGGAATCGGGCGCAGCCATGCGCTGGCGTTCGCGCGCGAAGGCGCCAGCGTCATCGTGAACGACATTGGGGCCGAGCTGGATGGCAGCGGCTCATCCAGCGGACCGGCCGGCGAAGTGGTCGATCTGATCCGCTCCCAGGGTGGTCAGGCGATCGCCAACGGCGACGACGTATCGGATTTCGATGCCGCCGAGCGTCTGGTGCGCACGGCGATCGAGCGCTTCGGCAGCATGGACGTGCTCGTCAACAACGCCGGCATCCTGCGAGACCGCACGCTGGCGAACATGTCGATAGACGAGTGGGACGCGGTGATTCGCGTTCACCTGCGCGGCACCTTCAGCATGAGCCATCACGCGGCGGTGTACTGGCGTGACAAAGCCAGGTCGGGCGACCCGGTGGACGGGCGGATCATCAACACGACGTCGCCGACGGGGCTGTACGGCAACATCGGGCAGGCCAACTACGGTGCGGCGAAGGCGGGTATTGCGCAATTCACCATCATTGGGGCGATGGAGCTGGGTCGCTACGGAGTGGCGGTGAACTGCATTTCGCCTGGGGCGCGGACGCGCATGACGGCGACCCTGCGCGGGCCCGGGCTGAGCCAATCTGATTCCCAGTCCGACTTCGACGCGAGTGATCCCGACAATATCTCGCCACTGGTCGTGTGGCTCGGCTCGCGTGAGTCCGGCGACGTCAATGGCCAGATCTTCGCGGTCCGCGGCGGACAGATCGGGGTCATCGAAACGGCAGCGGTTGGGCCGGAGGTCGACAAGGGAGCGCGATGGGAGCCGAGCGAGCTCGGGCCGGTGGTGCGTGACCTGGTGGCGCGCACCCGGCCACGGCCTGGAGTCGACGGGCACGTGCCGGCGCGCGTCTAGCCCGTCCGAAGACGGTCGCACCGGTAGCCGGAGAACCGTCGCACTGCTGGCCCGTAGATGGTCGCACTAGCGCCAGTGCACCGACGTGCCGCGCTGGCGGGCTGCCATCGTCATTTTGTCGCAGCGTTTCAGGGCTGAGACTGTTGACGGGGTGAGCCGCGGAGCGCCGTGCCGCTCGGCCAGGCTTGGCTACCCTTCGCCTTGCCCGACGCCGATTAC
>JAFAPL010000277.1 GCA_019247135.1 Chloroflexota bacterium
TCATGCAGGCGATCGCTGGCGCGCCCAGATTGTTCAACTAGCAAGTTGATTGCTCAGTAACCTTGCCTATCCGCCGCGCCGTCGGCGGTCACGGGCACGCCTGCCCCTGACAGGACGTCGCGCATGGCTTTGCCCTGCGTCGTGAACCAGTCGTGCAACACACGCACGTCCCAGCCCACGCAGAAGTGCTGAATGCCCATCTCCACGTACCGCTTCGCGCCATTCGCGTCACCGATCTCCGCACGCGCAGGAATGCCCGTGCGATGCGCCGTTTCGACCACGTACTTCTCCGCCTCGCGCACCCGCGGGTCCGCCATCTGCCTCGGGATGCCGATGCTCATCGCGTAGTCCGACGGCCCGAACTGAACCATGTCGATGCCCTTGATCGACAGGATCGCTTCGAGATTCTCGACCGCTTCCTTCTTCTCGATCATCAGCACGATCACGCACTCCGCGAGCATGTCGACCCACTCGGGCGACCCACCGTGCAGAATCGTGCGCACATCGCGCCGCATGCCGACACCGTGCAGCCCACCATGCTCCGGATGCTCGGCTCGCACGCCGCGAACGCACTGGAGCGCCTCCGCTGGCGTCCGAACGTCGGCAAACAGTAAGTTCTGAATGCCCGAACCCACGGCACGCATCGCCAGGTGTCCACGCGTGTCCTGCTCGATCTTGATCATGCCCGTGAAGTCGGGGAAGAGCTCGATCGCGCGGCCGAGGTTGTCCAGATCGTGCATCGTCCACGGCGAGTACTCGGCCACGAACTCGATGTAGTCCCACAGCCCGGTCTGTCCGACCAACTCCGTGATCGTGGGCCAGGTACTGAGCAGATGTGTGCCCAGACTTGGTTTACCCGCCTTGAGCAGCTCGCGCAGTCGATTCTTCCGTAGCATCCAGGTCACCTCCGAGAGACGCTGATGAAAATCGTAACCGTCCTCGCGCTTTCGGCGCGCCGGGTAGGCCATGCTTATGAGGAATGCAAGCCCGCCTGACCGCTGAGGTGGTCGTCGCGATCGTCTACGTGGTCTCCATGTTCCTCAACATCATGGACTCCACGATCGTCAACGTTGCGTTGCCTGCGATCTCACGCGAGTTCGACGTGCCGGTCCACGCGACCGACGGCGTCGTCGTCGCTTATCTGATCAGCGTCGCGATCTGGATTCCGGCAGCCGGCTGGGTCGGCGACCGCTTTGGGACCAAGCGCACGTTCCTGTTGGCTCTGCTGATATTCACCAGCGCGTCCGCGGCGTGCGGCCTCGCGGCGAACCTGTCGCAGTTGGTCACGTTCCGCGTGATCCAGGGCATTGGCGGCGGCATGCTCACTCCCGTCGGCATGGCCATGCTGTTTCGGACGTTTCCGCCGCGGCGCCGCGCGCGCGCCTCACAGATCCTCATCGTGCCGACCGTCATCGCGCCCGCGATCGGGCCAGTCCTGGGTGGCGTGCTGGTCGACCAGTTGTCGTGGCGCTGGGCCTTCTACGTCAACGTGCCCATCGGGATCCTGGCGACGATCTTCGGCGCGGCGTACTTGCTCGAGTACGTCGACGCGAGCGTCGGACCATTCGATTTCATCGGCTTCGTGCTGGCAGCGGTGAGCTCTGGGCTGGCATTGTTCGTGTTGAGCGAAGGACCCGCGCTCGGCTGGACCGATCCGCTTGTGCTCGTCGGCATCGTGGGCGCGTGCGTCGGCTTCGCGCTACTCGTGCGCTTCGAGCTGGCTCGCCCGGCGCCGCTGGTCGACTTTCGTCTGTTTCGAAACCGTCTGTTCGCAGCCACGAACCTCGTGTCGTTTTCCGGGTCGGCGGGATTTCTCGGTCTCCTCTTTGTGGTGCCGCTCTTTTTGCAGACGCTGGTACAGGTTCCCGCGGCCGTCTCGGGTCTCACGACATTTCCCGAAGCCGTTGGCGTGCTGGCGGGTACCCAGGTGGCGGGTCGCGCGTATCGACGCTACGGACCGCGTCGACTCTTGATGAGCGGACTCAGCTTCGCCGCGGTCTGGACAGCGTCGATGGTTCTGCTCGGGCCCGACCCGGACTTGTGGATCGTCCGCGCGCAGATGTTCCTGGTTGGATTCGGGATGGCGTTCTCGTTCTTGTCGCTGCAGGCGGCGAGCTTTGCGCAGATCGATGCACGCGAGACAGGCCGGGCCTCAGCGCTGTTCAGCGCTCAGCGACAGATGGGCGCCGCGTTTGGCGTGGCCGTGGTCGCGACGGTGCTCGCATCGGCTAGCCCGGGCCTGACCGCGTTCCATGCCGCGTTCGGGATGGCGGCGGCGATCCTGGTGATCGCGGTCCTGGTCGCGAGCCGAATTCACGATGCCGCCGCGGCCGCCACGTTTGCAGGCGTGGCGGGCGGCGGCTCATGAACGCCGCCGCATCACTGTAAGCTGGCAACGTATGCATGAGGGTCTGCCGCCGATCGCGTTTCTAGGCGCGGGGCAGATGGCCGAAGCGTTCGTGCGCGGCTTGCTGCGTGCCGAGCTCGTCGGGGCTGGCAGTGTCTGGGTCAGTGACATTCGAGCGGGCCGCGCTGAACAGCTCGGCCGGGACCTGGGCGTCAACCCGGCCCGCACCAATCTCGAAGGCGTCGGGCACGCGGAACTGATCCTGGTGAGCGTCAAACCGCAGGACGTACCCAGCCTGCTGGACGAGGTTGGCGCTGACATTCGCTCCGACCAGCTGGTGATCTCGATCGCCGCCGGCATCACACTGCGGACGCTGGAGCGCCGGCTTCCGCATCACCCACCCGTCATTCGGGTCATGCCGAACACGCCAGCCCTCGTTCAGACGGGCATGGCCGTGCTCGCCCCCGGCACCGGTGCCACCGAAGAGCACCAGGCGACCGCACTCAGGCTGTTCAGCGCGCTCGGGCGCGCGATCGTGCTGCCGGAACGCCACCTCGACGCGGTCACGGCCCTGAGCGGCTCCGGTCCTGCCTTCCTGGCGGTCGTGGCCGAAGCGCTCTCGGACGCGGGTGTTCGCGTCGGGTTGCCGCGTGATGTGTCGCACCTGTTGGCTGCGCAGACGATGTTCGGCACCGGCCGTATGCTGGCCGACACGGGGTTGCACCCGGCACTGTTGAAAGAAGCGGTGACATCGCCGGGCGGAACATCGATCGCCGGTGTGCATGCCATGGAGCGCGGCGGAATCCGCGCTCTGATCATGGACGCGATCGTGGCCGCCACCGAGCGCTCGACGGAGCTCGGCCGCGCTGCCGGCGACTAGACTGACCGGCACCATGGCTCCGACATACAAGCGAGAAGTAATCGCGTCCAACGCGGTCGTCGCGTCTAACCACCCGATGGCGTCCGCGGCTGGAGTTGAGATGCTCACCGCGGGCGGCAACGCGGTCGACGCGGCCGTCGCAACCTTATTCGCGCTGTCGGTTGTCGAGCCGATGATGGTGTCCCCGTTCGGGGCCGGCTTTTTCCTCATCCGCGATGGGCGTACCGGGGACGTCGTGTTTGTGGACAATTACGCGACCGTGCCCGAGGCGGCACGGCCAGACATGTATGACCCGGTGGTGGGCAGCCTGGACTACGAAACAGTTGGCGAGCTGAACAGCATCGGCTACCTGTCAGTGGCGACACCTGGCGCACTGAAAGGATGGGCACACGTCGTCGAGCAGTACGGTCGGTTGCCCTTTGCACGGCTGATCGAACCGGCCGTGCGCTTCGCCAGCGATGGCTTCGCTGCCAGTCAGTATCTTGTGACGCTGATCACCAACTCCGCTGAAGCACTCGCGCGGTTTCCTGCTTCGGCGCACGTCTTTCTACCTGGCGGTGGCCCGCCAGTGGTGGGTCAGCGCATCGTTCGTCCCGATTACGCGCGAACACTCCAACAGATCGCGGACGAGGGCGCGGCAACGATGTACACCGGCGCGCTCGCGCGAACGATCGTCGCGGACATGCAGAACAACGGCGGGCTCATCACGATGAACGACCTGGCCGAGTACCGCGTGTATGAACGCGAGCCAGTACGCGGTACATATCGCGGCCACGACATCATCTCAACGGCGCCGCCGTCCTCAGGTGGGACGCACATTGTGCAGATGCTGAACATACTCTCAGCGTTTGCACTCGGTCGTGATGATCTACGTTTTGGCACGCCGGCGTATATCCACTTGCTCGCCGAAGCATTCAAGATCGCATTTGCCGACCGGCGGCGATATATGGCGGATCCGGATCGGGTACACGTGCCTGTCGCCGAGTTGACTTCGATGGAGTATGCCAACGGTCGGCGAGCAGAAATCGATGTAACGCATGCGCAGGATCACGCCGCGGGCGAATTTTCCCAGGTCGCCCGGTTCATGGGCGGCGAGGGTTCGAACACGACGCACTGTACGGTGATTGACTCGGAAGGCACGATCGTCAGCGCGACGCAGACGCTTCAGGCCGGCTTCGGCTCGAGGGTGACCACGCCCGGCACGGGTATGTTGCTGAACAACCACATGAGCTTGATGGATCCGGTGCCCGGGAACACGAATTCCATCGAACCAGGCAAGCGGATCCTCTCCAGCATGTCGCCCACCATCGTGCTCCGCTCCGGCCGGCCATTTCTGGCGGTGGGAACGCCAGGCGGCAAACGCATCTTCGGCGCTGTGGCGCAGGCGCTGTTGAACGTGATCGATCACGGGATGACGCTGCAGGAATCCGTTGAGGCTCCACGCGTGTGGACGGAAGGGGCGGTGCTCGAGCTCGAGTCGAGTTTTCCAGATGTTGCGCACCTCAAAACCGAGCTGGAGACGCTCGGTCATCCGGTGAGCATCGTGGAGAAAGTCGCGGGCGGGATGAACGGAGTGATGTTGGACGACGACGGCTGGCTGCACGGTGCCGCGTGCTGGCGCGCCGACGGCGTGCCGATCGGCGTGAGCGGCGGCCCAGCGCGTCCGTCTACGGAGTCGGGAATCCCGCGCTAGTCGCTCAGCCCTTCAAACCAGACAGCACGATCCCGCGCACGAAAAACCGCTGCGCGGCGAAAAAGAGCAAGACGCACGGCACCGACGCGATCACGGCGGCGGCCATGAGAAGATGGTCCTTCGGTTCGCCCGGGTCAGTCGGCGCCGTCTGGAAGTAGCGTAAGCCCAGTGACACGGTGAAATGCTCGGGGCTATTGAGAAAAATCAGCGGCTGGATGAACTCGTTCCAGTGCTGAAGAAACGAAAAAATAGCGACCGTCGCGAGTGCAGGCGCGCTCAGCGGTACCAGGATCTGCCACAAAATGCGCAACGAGCTCGCTCCGTCGATAGCTGCTGCCTCGTCGAAATCACGCGGAATGCTCATAAAAAACTGCCGCAGCAAGAAGATGTACAGTGGCGATCCGCCAAACCAGAAGGGCACGATCAGCGGCTTCAGACTGTCGAGCCAGCCCAGCCAGCGGTAGAGCAGAAAGCTGGGCACGATCGTGACTTCCCAGGGCACGATAAGGGTAGCGATCACGAGCATGAACAGCGCGTCGCGCAGCGGAAACTGGAAGCGAGCAAAGCCGTACGCTACCAGAGTCGCCGAGATCAACTGGCCTGCCACCGCCAGGACTGTCACCAGCGCTGAATTCGCATAAAAGGTCAGGAACGGTACTTTGTTCCAGGCGGTCGCATAATTGTCGAAGCGCAGCACCGATGGGATGAACACTGGCGGGTAGGTTGTGATCTCGGAGGGCTGCTTCAACGATGAGATCACGGTCCACACGAACGGTCCCATGAAGAAGACCGTCAGCACGCATGCAATCGCGTAAAAGACCAACCGGCTGCTCCAGTGCCGTGGAAGACTGCCGCTAGTCGGGGTCAACCCTCACCCCCTTCGCCCCCTCTCCCTGGCCAGGGAGAGGGGGTTTTATCAAGGACGAGTGGGTGGAAGCTCCGAACGAACGTGGGCCAAATCGTACTACGTCGCATCTGCTCCGCCTGGTGCTTCAGCGGCGTAATACACCCAGCGATGCTGGAGTCGAAACTGAATCGCCGTCAGACACAGGACAATGACCAGAAAGATCCACGCCAGCGCCGCCGCGTAGCCCATCAGACTGTACTGAAATGCCGTCGTATACAGGTGGTACACATAGAAGTAGGTCGCGTACGCCGGACCACCCTGGGTTCCGATATACGCGACCGAGAACACCGACAGCGCGCCAATGATCGAGACGATGACGTTGAAAAAAATCGTCGGTGAAATCAGCGGCACCGTGACATTCACGAAGCGCTGCCACGCGTTCGCGCCGTCGATCTTGGCCGCGTCGTACAACTCCACGGGCACGCCCTGCAGTCCCGCGAGAAACACGATCATCCGCGTGCCGCCCGCGGTGTTCCACAGCGACAGCAGTATCAACGATGGAATCGCCCAGGTGGTGCTCTGCACCCATGGCGGACCGGGGATCCGCACCAGGCTCAACAGGTAATTGAGCACGCCTATCGAGGGTTGAAGGATCCAGAGCCAGATCAGCACCGAAGCAATGATCGGAGTGATCGACGGCAAGAAGAAAAACGTGCGAAATATCGATGTGCCGCGAAAACCGTGGGAAAGCAGCAGGGCCGCGCCAAGCGACGCGGCGATGCCGAGTGGTACGACGATCACCGCGTACTGCGCCGTTCGTCCCAATGACGACCAGAACAGATTGTCGCCACTGAATGCGCGGACGTAGTTGTCGAGTCCGACCCAGACTGGGGACGTGATCAGGTTGAAATTGGTGAAGCTGAGATACAGGGAAGCCAACAGCGGGTACGCCGTGAACACGGCGAACCCGAGCAGAAACGGCGAGATATAGAGGTAGCCCTCGAGTGCTCTACGGCGCGCCATCCCGTCAGGCGATTGGCTGGTCCATCACGCCCTGGATGGCCGTGTTCAACTCCGAGAAGAACGCGTCGTCCGGTTGTCGCTCGCCGAGCCAGATGGGCATCAGCGTCTGGTCGAGCGCACTTGCAACTTCCTCTTCCCGGAGATTTGCGGGCAGACGTAACGGCACGGCGTTCTGGACCGGGTCGAGGAACACCGGATGGAGCGGATTCGCCATGATGCGCGGATCGGAAAAGACGTCCTTGCGTGCGCCGCACGTGCCTGAAGCGACGCCGCCCGTGCCGCCGCCGAGCCGCACGCCCACGTCCTGACCGCACAGCAGCTTCGTCAGCTCCCAGGCGCCCTGCGGGTTCTGCGTCTTGGCATTGATGACGATGTCGTCAGTGATGGCTTGCGTGCCGACCTTGCCGCTGGGACCCGGTGGCAGGAGCACGTTCTTGACGTCGAATTTGCCGCCAGTCTTGGTCGGGATGCTCTTGGTGGACGAGCTGGCCTGAAGCAGCGACACGCGCTGGGCGATCATCAGGTCCTCGAGGTTCTGCGTCCAGTCCTGTGCGGGAGCAGCCACTTTCTGGGTCTGGATGAGGTCGTACATGAAGCGGATCGCGTCCTTGGCAGGAGAGTCGCCAAACAAGCTCTTCTTGCCGTCCTCGGAGTAGACCTCGCCGCCCCACGAACGCACGTACATGGTGACTGCCTGCAGCGTGTTGGTGCTGGAGCCCGCGGTCATCGCTTCGTACAGGCCGTATCGATCCACGTGTCCGTTGGTTTCGCGCTTGAGCTTGCTCGCCATATTGATGACTTCGTCCCAGGTCGGCACCTGCTTGTCAGGCATGGTGATGCCACCTTCCTGGACCTGCTGGGCGTTGTAGTAGAGCACGACCGGGCCTGGATGGATCTTGAACGGCAGCGCGTACAGTGCGCCCTGATAGCGCGATGCGGCGAGCGCGGGCTCGTAGTACTGGCTCAGGTCGAAGTTGTCACGTTTGATGAGATCTTCCAGCGGCATGATGACTTTGCCGTTGGCGAAGCGTGGTGTATTGCGGTAGGCGCACCACCACACGTCGCCGGCGGTGCCGCCAGCGATCAGCGTCTGGAGCTTGGTGAAGTAATCGCTGGTAGGAAATGACTCGAGCTTGACGGCTATGCCCGTGTCCTGCGTGAACTTGGGCAGCACGTCGTTCAGCGTGTCGGCCTCGGCGCCGGTGCGGACGTGGAGGCGCACCTCGCCACCGCCGGCGGTTACCGTCGCAGGCGCCTGACCTGAGCCGGCCGCGGGCTGCGGGCCTGCCTGCGGCGCCTGAGTGGTGCAGGCGGCCAGTACACCGCCAGCGGCCACCGCCAGCATACCCAGCATCCTGCGACGCGTCGTCATACCTGACATCAGAGAACGCTCCTCCACGATTCCGTTCAGTGTACGGGCCGCGCAGCGTAGACGCGGCGGGATACTGCCGCTACTCGGGCTCTACCCTCACCCTTTGGGAGTGGGTCGAAACACCTTGGCGCCTGCTGCCGACGTACCGACGCCGTGTGCTAGGCCGCGCTGGCGACCTCGTCGCTGGCCAGCAGCTCACGCACACGTGGGATCACTTCCGTCCCGTACAGCTCGATCGCCGTCATGAGCCGCTCGTGAGGCAGCGTGCCGTTCGAATACTTGAGGTCGAACCGATCCACACCCAGCGCGCGCACGGTCCGCGCAATTTTTCGGGCCACCGTCTCAGGCGAACCGACATGCAGCGCGCCGTGGGCCACGTCCGCTTCGAACCGTTCGCGTGTGATTGGCGGCCAGCCACGTTCGCGCCCGATGCGGGTGATGATGGTCTGGTAATGCGGCCACAGCACGTCCATGGCCTCCTGGTTGGTCGGGGCGATGAAGCCCGGGGAGTGCACCGCGATGGGCAGCGCCGGCTGGCCGAAGTGATCCAGGGCACGACGATAGAGGTCCACATACGGAGCGAACCGCGCCGCTTCGCCACCGATGATGGCGAGCACGAGTGGAAAACCGTACTGCGCCGCGCGCACGACGGATTCCGGACTACCGCCGACGCCAATCCACGTCCGTATCGGTCCTCCGTCCGTCTTGGGATAGACCTGCTGATTCTGCAGCGCGGCTCGCACGCTGCCC
Organism: Chloroflexota bacterium; assembly: GCA_019247135.1. The sequence continues at coordinate 8,913 of JAFAPL010000277.1, forward strand.
TCCCAGGTGACGGGCTCCTCTCTGAGTAGCTCCGCCATGAGGTCCACCTTTTCGGAGAACAGGCGATCGTATTCCCGCAGGTCGAAGCCGAAGAGCGGGAACGACTCGGTGAACGAGCCCCGCCCCAGGATGATTTCAGCCCGTCCGCTCGAGATCGCGTGCAATGTGGCGAAGCGCTCGAACACGCGGACCGGATCGTCCGAGCTCAGCACGGTGACTGCTGTGCCGAGACTGATGCGCCTGGTGCGCGCTGCGATGGCGGCGAGGACGACTTCGGGTGCGGAAATCGCGAAGTCCTCGCGGTGATGCTCGCCTACTCCGAATCCGTTTACGCCGACGTCATCAGCCAGAACGGCTTCGTCGATCACATTGCGGATCACCTCGGCGTGTGACAGTCGCCGCCCGTCGGCATCAACCGTGAGGTCGCCGAAGGTGTCCAGTCCAAATTCCAATTCGCTCGCGGAAGCCATCCTGTAATTCAATCCCGAAAAGTGGAACGGTTCTCGCTCAGTTCGTATTCCGTCGGGCTTGTCTAGCCCCTAAGCTTTGGCATGACCCATGGCTCCTCGGCAACGCCTCAGATGCCCTCGGCTCACAGCGGCGCGCGCAGCAGCCGTCGAATGGCGGCTGCCGGCCGCGCATTTCTCGACAGCCTGACGGCCGACCAGATCCGCGCGGCCCAGTATGCGAACCTGGGCGACCCCGCTCGCACGCACTGGAGCAACCTTCCCGCCGGAGCATCGGCCCGGCCTGGCATCCCCATCACCGACCTGAGCGATAGCCAGCGCGTGCGTTTGCACGACCTGCTGCGCGTTTCGACGAGCAGTCAGGGCTACCACAAAATGACCGGTGCGATTCGCGCCGACGACGTGCTCCACGACATTGAAGGCGAACAACTCTTTGGGGCCGGTACGTACTACGCGACGATCTTCGGGTCACCCGAGGATGCGAACTGGGCGTGGATGCTCACGGGTCACCACATGAGCGCGATCTTCACGGTCGCCGGCGAGCGCACCGGGTTCACGCCGATGTTCACGGGCGCACAGCCACTCCAGATTCCGAGCGGAGTCTTTGCGGGCTGGCACGTGCTGCCCCAGGACGCTGGCCGAGCCAGTGAACTGCTTGCTTCACTCTCGAGCGACCAGCAGCGGGTCGCCGTGATCGGCACGAGCGCACCCCGCGACATTCTCGAAGGGCCGGGCCGTCAGGCGAGCCTGTCTACGTTTCAGGGCATCTCGGCGGGCCAGCTGGACGACTCGCAGCAGCGTCTGTTATGGGTGCTCGTCCAGGAGTTCGTGGGCAACGCGGACTTCGACGCAGCCGGAGCGCAGCTCGCGCTGATCGAACAGACCTGGAGCGATCTGCACTTCGCCTGGCAGGGTCCGCCACCAGATCCGGAGGCGCGGTTCTACTTCCGAGTGCACGGTCCGCGCATCCTGATCGAGTACGACGTGCAGGAGCCGCTCACGAGCAACGGCGGGCATATTCATGCGATCACGCGCGACCCGACCAACGATTACGGCGCAGACTGGCTTGGCCTGCACTACCAGGAATCACGCCACTGATCTCCAGGCGGATGCACGGCGATCCCTGAAATAGCCCGCGCCTGCACGCGTTCGCAGTGGCCGCTGACGGTCTAGAGTTCCGTGGACTGATCGTTGGCACTCGTAAAAAACGCGAGGACGACGGGCAATGAGCTGCGTCCCCACTCGTCGAGATCCTCTTCGGCGTGTGCGTACTTGGCGACAAGCAGCTCGCGCGCGAGCTGATCCTCGGGTGTGTTCGGCTCGAGGACACGGGCAATGGCCACGTGGGTCTCGCCTGCGAGCTCAACCGTCACCCGCGGATTCGCCATGATGTTGCGTACCCAATCGGAGCGATCGCGGCCGCCCGAAAGCATGTAAGCCCGTCCGTCGCGCACGGCGAACCAGATCTCGATCCGATGCGGCCGACCGCTTTTGCGACCGAGCGTCGTCAAATATAGATATGGTTCGGCGGCCCCGTTCTGTGGCCAGGGCGCGCGCGCCTGCGATCCGTCCATTGTGGTGGTAGTCTGCCTAGCGCTATGGACGCGCGCAATGGCAGCGGCACGGCGGGTCAATCGATGCGCTTTACCTGGTTCAACCTGATGCCGTGGCCGGATTTGCCCGATGACTTTCGAACACGCTATCGGTCGGTGTGGGTCGACATCCCCAATCGGCTGTACGACCCGGTCAGGGGGAACGCGATCTACCACGAGTATATGGACCAGCTCGAGTATGCCGATTCCCTCGGCTTCGACGGTATCGGCGTCAACGAGCACCACCAGAATGGCTATGGGCTCATGCCATCGCCGAACATCATCGCCGCGACGCTCACTCGACGGACGTCACGTGCGGCGATTTGCGTGATCGGCAACTCCATCGCGCTGTACAACCCGCCAATTCGGGTCGCGGAGGAA
>JAFAPL010000290.1 GCA_019247135.1 Chloroflexota bacterium
GGTACGTGCCCCGGACCGGGCCACGAACGCCGACGCGCCCGGCCCGAGCCGCGCCGTCACCTCAGCCGGCGCCGACTCGACCGTGTAGCCGTTGCCGAGATACGGCACCTCCGCCGACGCCCGGTAGACCGTCTTTCCGGCGGGTCCGGTCGTCAGCTCGAAGGTCAGCGGCGTCCCGTCGCGCTGGTACGACCGCACCAGGTAGGCGTTGCCGTTGGCGAGATCGACGTGCGCGTCACCTGCCTGCCACCCGTCGACCGCGAGCACCGCGTCGCCCGGAAAGCGCGGCGCAGTCGGCGTCGCTGCCCCTGGCCCCACCGCGCCGACCAGCAGGGCGCTCGGCGCCAGGAGCGCCGCCAGGATCAGGCTGCGCGTGCGAACGGTTGGCACCGCACACTCCGACTGACGACGAGCAGGCCGCCCAGCGCCACCCCGAAGAGCACCAGGCTCGACAGGCCGTGAAAGTAGCCGAGGGCCGCCGCTTCGCCGAACCGGTCGCCGACCAGCAGCACGAGCGCGACGCGGACGCTGTTCGCCACGATGACCAGCGGCGGAACGCTGGCCAGCACGACCAGTCGTGCCCAGGGTCGTCCGCGCGAGAGGTAGATCCACAGGCTGGCCAACGCCAGCAGCGCCACCAGCGAGCTCATGCCCGAGCAGGCTTCGGCGACGACGAAGTCGAACGTGCGCGACGACAGATTCAGGCCGTCGTGGACCACGGGCACCCCCATGCCCCGGGCGAGCAGCGTCGCACCCGAGGCGGTCAGCTGCTGCAGCCCGAAGCCAACCGTGTCGAGCAGGCCGCGGAAGACGCCCAGCCCGAAGGCCAGAAACACCAGCGGAAAGGCCAGCACGCGCCCGGTCCGCCAGCCCCACAGATAGATCGCCGCGCCCAGCAGCAGCGGCGAGACCGCCACACCCGCCAGCGCGTGGATCCCCATGCGCCAGGCGCTTACGTACACCAGCAGCGCCGGGCAGCCGACCGCCAGACCCCAGCCACTGCCGCCGCCGGCGCTCAGCCGGAGCTCCCGTCGGCGCCACCAGATGAGCGCCACCGCGATCGGGACGATCAGGAAGCCGAAGCGGAATTCCTCCGTCGTCGACCACACCTGGACCGCGTGGAGCAGGCTCGGATACAGCAGCGCGGCACCGGCCAGCGCCAGCAGGACGTACGCCAGGATTCCCGCGCGCGCCTCCAACACGGTATCTATATGGCCGGCTGGCGACGCCACTCGGGACGAATTGACGGTTGCGTTTCGGTTGCGTCAGCCGCGGGGTCGATACAACCAGTAGCCGTTCTGCTGCCCGATCGGCTCGTACGCGTCGTGCAGGGCATCGCGCACCGTCCGCGTGATCCGCTCCGCCTCGATCGGCGGCGGCTCGTCGTCGAGCGACTCGTCGAGCACGACCAGGCTGAAGCGCCGCTCGCGGATCGCGTCCAGGATCGGCGTCTGGTCCCACAGGTGCTGCTCGGCCAGCACGGTGTAGATGACCGCTTCGAACTGGATCGACTTGCCGGCCGCGATCGCCACGCCGGGTTCGTCGGTGAACACCTCGCCAGGCGTCTGTGCGACGAGCTGCGCGAGCTGCGCCTGATCGTGCAGGCCCGGCGTCTCGCCCGTCCGCGTCAGCAACATCCCCTCGTAGGCGGTCGCCTGGTAGGCCGGCATCGCGATCAACAGCCCGCCCAGCAGCACCCGCACGTACCAGCCGGACGCCGACCGCGGCAGGTCGAGCACCCGGACGGCGAGCAGACCGACGAGCGCCGCCATCGCCGCGCTCAGCTCCAGCCAGTAGTTGGAGGAGGCGCCAACCTTGCCGATCGTTGCCAGCGTCTCGAGCAGCGCCAGCACGAAGTAGACGCGCCACAGCCGTTCACCCGGTCGGCCAGGCAGGGCGAAGATGGCGCTGGCCAGGAGCAGCGGCAGCCCGTTGAACTGCAGGAAGCTGCCGAGCTGCGTGGTGATGTAGTCGAACGTGAACGGGTTGGCGTTGGCCACGACGAC
>JAFAPL010000301.1 GCA_019247135.1 Chloroflexota bacterium
GCCGCGCAACGCCATGTCATCTTCCAGGAGCAGCACTCGTGCGCGGCTCATCTGAGCAATGCGCCCTATTCCAAGCAAATGCGAAACAAAGAGTCAAATTCCATCGTTGCGCGGGCCCGCAACAGACGCCGGTGCCGGCGTTACGAAGTTTGCCGAATTGGCACGGCGCTTGCGTTACGGCCAGCAACATTCTGCGATGCGTCCGGATCTGGCCGACTAAGGAGAGGCACCGAGAAATGGTTAGCCTGCAGTATCAGAACTCCCGGCTGACTGCTCCGCGCGTGCGCACAGCCCGCGATTCGCTACTGAATGATGAAGCGACGACCTTGCTGCACCCGGTGCGGGGCCTTCTGTGCGAGCCGACGCGTACCCAGATCGTGCGTGTGCTCTCGGTGTCCCCTTTGACCGTAGGCGAGCTCGCGGCCGCGCTCAAACGGAGTAAATCGGCGACCAGTCAGCATCTGCGCGTCCTGCGCGAGTGCGGGGTCGTCGCCTCCCATCGGCGCGGGCGATCGATCATCTACAGCCTGGTAACCAGTCCGATGCTCGACGCCGCGGTCGAGATGATCGACCGCGCAGCGACTATCGCCGCGGCCTAGGCGCCGGGCACGCTGCAAACCGTCGCCGGGTCCACGCTCACGCCGGCCGCACTCAGCGTGGCGAACGTCTGCGCGGCCTGAGTCGTGATTTGCGGCTGAACTTGCGCGCACGCGCCGCGTAGCTGCGCGGTCATCCCGTATTGATCCCACATCTGTGCGCCCACGCGTGACAGAGGGGAACTCGCGTCGCGCGTCTGCAGAGCGTCGAGCTGTGCACGCGCCTCATCCTCGTTCCCGCTAGCCAGGAGCGCGATCGCGCCGCGGAAGTAGGCGAAGTCAGTGATCGCAGTGGCAAGCTCTGGCGCTTCGTTGGCAGGGGTGTTGGTCACGCGCTCATACAGCTGCGCCGCCGTGGCCAGGTCGCCCTGAGCGAAGGCTGTACTGGCGGCGTTCAGGACCTCTACACGTGAGGCACTGGCGGCAGGCGGCTGATTCGGTGCGGCTGTCGCCGCTGGAGGAGGCGAAGGAGGCGGAGGCGGAGGCGGCGACGCGCAAGCCGCCGCGCACAACAGTGCTACGAGCAGATACCGTGTTAGGCTCTCGACGGGTACGCGGTGGATCAGTCGCACATCCGCAACTTCGTCATCATCGCGCATATCGACCACGGTAAATCGACGCTCGCCGACCGACTTCTCGAACGCACGGGCACTCTGGCGCAGCGCCAGATGATGGAACAGGTGCTCGACGCGATGGACCTCGAGCGCGAGAAGGGCATCACGATCAAAGCCAAGGCCGTGCGCATGCAATACCGCGCTGCCGACGGTGAGCTGTACCAGCTGAACCTGATCGATACGCCCGGACACGTCGACTTCACCTACGAAGTGTCGCGCGCGCTGGCCGCCTGCGAGGGCGCGCTGCTAGTGGTGGATGCAGCCCAGGGTGTCGAAGCGCAAACGCTGGCGAATGTGTATCTGGCGGTCGAGCACGACCTCGAGATCGTGCCGATCATCAACAAGATCGACCTGCCGAGCGCACAGCCTGAGATGGTTCGCGAGGAGATCGAGCGCGTTGTCGGCCTGCCTGGCGAAGACTGCATCCTCGCGTCTGCCAAGGAAGGCATCGGCATCGACGACATCCTCGAAGCCGTCGTGCGTCGTATTCCTCCGCCGAAGGGCGACCACGACGCGCCTCTGCGCGCGCTGATCTTCGACTCTCACTACGACGCCTACAAGGGTGTGATCGCCTATTGCCGCTTCATGGATGGTGCTCTCTCGAGTGGGAGTGGCGTGCGCATGATGTCGAACGACGTCCGAGCCGAGGCCCTGGAGATCGGCATCTTTCATCCAGCCATGCTGGCCGTCGACTGCCTCGAAGCCGGTGAGGTGGGCTACGTCGCGACTGGGCTGAAAGACGTGCGCGACGTCAGGGTTGGCGACACGATCACGACGCAGGCGCGACCGGCCGAAGAGCCGCTGGCAGGTTATCGACCCGCCAAGTCGATGGTGTTCGCCGGGCTGTATCCAACCAATGGTGATGAATACCCATTGCTACGGGAAGCGCTCGAGCGACTCAAACTGAATGACGCGTCGCTGATCTACGAGCCCGAAAGCTCTGTCGCGCTCGGTTTTGGGTTCCGTTGCGGTTTCCTGGGCATGCTGCACATGGAGATCATCCGCGAGCGACTCGAACGCGAGTATTCGCTCGAGCTGCTGATCACCGCGCCTAGCGTCGAGTACCACGTTTTCATGCACGACGGGTCCGTCAAGCTGGTCGAGAATCCTGCCGAGCTCCCGCAGCCCGGCACGTTCGACCGCGTCGAAGAGCCGTGGGTCGATCTGTCGATCATTTCGCCGAGTCGGTACATCGGCGCGATCATGGACCTGGTCCAGGCGCGACGTGGCGCGTTCGGCAAGATGGATTTCGTCGACGAGCAGCGCGTGCTGCTGACGTACCAGATGCCGCTGGGCGAGCTGATCGTGGACTTCTACGATCAGCTGAAGACGCGCACACAGGGCTACGCCAGCCTCGACTACCACTACGCCGACTACCGCGACGCAGACCTGGTCAAGCTGGACGTGCTCGTCAACGCCCAGCCGGTGGATGCGCTGAGCATGATCATCCACCGCGACAAGGCGTACCACCAGGGTCGCGCGCTGATCGACAAGCTGCGCCAGTTGATCCCGCGTCAGATGTTCGACGTACCGCTGCAGGCGGCGATCGGCGGCAAGATCATCGCGCGCGAGACGATCCGTGCGATGCGCAAGAACGTGCTGGCAAAGTGCTACGGCGGTGACGTGACACGCAAGCGCAAGCTGCTGGAGAAGCAAGCCGAAGGCAAGAAGCGGATGAAGCGACTTGGCCAGGTGGAGATCCCGCAGGAGGCGTTCATGGCCGTGCTGTCACTGCGCGACTGATCGATGTCTCTGACAGCAGAGCTGAAGAGCTTTGCACGCTCGCTCGGGTTTCACCTGATCGGCGTGACTTCGCCCGCTCCGTTCGAGCAAGCGCAACTCGACATAACTCGCTGGCTGAGCGAGGGTCACCAGGGCGAGATGGGCTGGCTCAACGAAGCGCGAACGCGACTTGCGACCCATCCCGACGAGCTGCTGCCCGACGCCAGGTCGCTGGTGGTGCTGGGTGTCTCGTATCGAACTGAGGAGCCGCCGCCTGGCGAACCATTGCGCGGTCGTGTGGCGCGGTACGCCTGGGGCGGCGACTACCACGACGTGATGAAGCAACGTCTCCGCGAGCTTTCAGAGTTTCTGACTCGCCGAGTCGAACACCCGGTGCGCTCGCGCGCGTTCGTCGACTCAGGGCCGCTGGTGGAACGCGACGCGGCAGTTCGGGCGGGACTGGGCTTTCGGGGTAAGAACACGAACCTTCTGACGCCGATCGGTTCGTACGTCTTCCTCGGTGCGCTTCTCACGGACGTGGCGCTCGAGTTTGACGAACCGCTCGCGAAAGACTGCGGGAGTTGCCGCCTGTGCCTGGATGCGTGCCCGACCTCGGCGCTCGATGAGCCGTATCACCTCGCGGCGGAGCGCTGCATCGCCTATTTGACGATCGAGCATCGCGGTCCGATCGACGAAGAGCTGCGGCCGTTGATGGGTGACTGGGTGTTTGGCTGCGACATCTGTCAGGAGGTCTGCCCATACAACGCCAGCACGCGCGCCAGGCCGCGCGGTTGGGCGGAATTCGAGCCGCGCCCGGGCATCGGCACTTCGCTCGAGCTGCCAGCGTTGCTGTCCATCGACGACGAGGGCTTTCGGCAGACGTTCCGCGGCTCGCCCATCAAGCGCGCCAAACGTCGCGGCCTGGCTCGAAACGCCGCAATCGCGCTTGCGAATAGCGACTCGCCAGACGCGGACGACTTGGTACGAGCAGCCGCGCAGCATGACGAGCCGCTGGTGCGTGAAGCAGCTGAGTGGGCCGTCAGCCGCTTGCACTAACCGCGGCGCGCTGGCGGCGCAGAAACTCACGTTCGACGGTGTTGTCGGTGCATTGCAGCGCTACGTCGTATGCTGCGACGGCCTCGCTGGCACGGCCGAGTCTGCGTAACAGGTCGGCGCGGACCGCATGAAAGACGTGGTACCGGTCGAGCACGAGCCCATCAATCAGGGCGAGCGCAGATTGCGGGCCCTCCACCTCGGCGATAGCGACCGCGCGGTTGAGCGCAACGATCGGGGTGGGCGTGAACGCAAGCAGCTGGTCGTACAGCTGCACGATTTGACGCCAGTCCGTAGCGTCCGCGGTGGCGGCGTCGCCGTGCACCGCGTTGATCGCCGCCTGAATCTGATATGGGCCTGGTCGATTGATGCGTAGACAGCGTCGAACGAGCGCCTGGCCGTCGCCGATCAGTTGTGTGTTCCAGAGCCGGCGGTCCTGCCGCCGGAGCTGGACGAACTCGCCGGCCGCATTGCTGCGCGCCGACCCCCTCGCTTCGATCAGGAGCATTAGCGCCAGCAAGCCCATGACTTCCGGCTCGTCGGGCATCAGCTCGAGCAGGAGGCGAGCCAGTCGGATCGCTTCGAGGCACAAATCCTCGCGTACAAGTTGATCGCCGGAACTGGCTGTGTAGCCCTCGTTGAAGATCAGATAGATCACGGCCAGGACGCCGCCGAGCCGTTGCGGCAGCTCGGCCTCGCTCGGGACGCGATAGGGGATATGCGCGTCGCGAATCTTGCCTTTGGCGCGTACGATGCGCTGTGCCATCGTAGGCTCCGGGACCAGAAACGCTCGCGCGATTTCGGGCGTGCTGAGCCCGCCGAGAAGCCGCAGCGTGAGCGCCACCTGAGCGGCCGTGCCAAGCGCCGGGTGGCAGCACGTGAAGATCAATCGCAAGCGGTCGTCCTGCACGCTCGGTAAGTCCTCGTCAACTGAGTGCTGGTCGTCGCGCGAGGCGTCCAGCAGTAGCGTCGCCTGCGCGTGGCGTTCCCGACGCGACGCGTCGCGGCGGAGGCGATTGATCATTCGATTCCGAGCCGTCGTGATGATCCAGGCGGCAGGGCTGGCCGGCACACCGTCAGCCGGCCAGCGCTGCAGCGCAATCGTGAATGCTTCTTGCACCGCCTCTTCGGCGGTATCGATATCGCCGAAGTAGCGGGTCAGCACCGCGACTGCTCGCCCGTATTCGTCGCGGAAAATGCGCTCGATCAAGCCTGTCGGTCGTCCTGGAACGGCCGAACTTCGATGGGCAGCGAATCACTCCCGCTGCCAAGCGCGCTCGCGAGCTTGTGCGCCCAGGTCAGTGCCGAATCGAGATCAGCAGCGTCGACAATCAGAAACCCGCCGATGTGTTCCTTGCCTTCGGTGTATGGGCCGTCGGTCAGGAGCATTTCGCCGCGCTGCAGGCGCACCACCGTGGCTGTAGACGGAGAATGCAGCGCCCCGTTGAAAACCCACGCGCCTGTAGCTTTCGCGTCGTCGACGACGGCGTTCACGTTGGCCATGATCTCGCCCATACGCGCCATGACCTCGGGTGGCGGCGGCTCGTCGGGCTGGTAGATGCTCAACAGATACTGTGGCATTGGGTCATGGCCTCCCAGCATGCGGCGCGGGCGCGTGGGTTGTCAGCACGCGGCCCGTCGTCGCAGCGAACATCGCGGCCGCATTCTCGACACCGCGCCACTCAGCAACAAGCATGAACAGCGTCTGGCCGTCGTCGCCGCCGAGCATACAGGCGAAGCAGAAGTCGTCAAGGTCGATGCGCTGGAGCAGTTTTCCGCCGTCGGCAACACGCGAGCAACCAGGTCGACCGTCAACGAATGCCGAGGTCCAGATCGCGCCCTCACGGTCCAGGCAGATGCCATCCCCGCCCTGACCTAACTCGGCGAACACACGCCGGTTCGTCAGCGTGCCATCAGGCTGGATGTCAAAGGCGGTTAGCCTGGCCCTGAACGACTCGGTGACAACCAGGGTCTTGCTGTCGGGTGTTACCACCATACCGTTTGGAAAATGGATGTCGTCGGCGACTTGCTGCACGGATCCGTCCGGCTTGACGAGCGCCACGACACCTGGCACGAACGGCTCGCCCGGCGCGAATTTGTAGTCGCTCCCGTTGACGTAAGTGTTGCCGCGACCGTCGACGACGATCTCATTCCAGCCACTTGCGAACGCGCTGAGATCAGCGTGCAGCGTGAATTTACCGTCCGTCTGCTGGCGCAGGAGTTGGGCCTCCTGGCCTGAAACGACGAGCAGACTGCCATCAGGCAACCAATCGAAGCAGTACGGAACCGTCGTGGGCACCCGCACCATGACCTCGCTCTGGCCTTCCGCGTCGACGGCCACGATCTCTCCGGTGCCCCAGTTCGCGAGCCACAATCGCCCGTCGTGCCAACGCGGCGACTCGCCGACGTGAAGCCCCTCGAGCAGCGTTCTCGGCTCAGTCAATTTCCTGTCCTCCTGTCTGCATACCTCCTAGACAGTTGGACAACGCCGAAATCGACACCGCCGGCGCGGTCCTTTTCGAGATTTAGCTTGTGAGGCTTACGCCGCCGCCCGTGGTGCGTGGCTCGGAGCGGCACGGCTGCGCGCCAGATAGGCGGCGATCACTCCGCGTAGCTCCTGGTTGTGTGTCGCGGTCTCGATCAGCCGATGCGCGACCACGGAGGTCGGGTCATTGGCTGGCAGACAGTACCGCGTCTCGCCGGGCTCACCAGACCTCGAAACCTCGATCACCCCTTCGGCTGCGAGCTCCGCCATCGCGGACGCGAGCTCGAGCGGTGGCCTGTGCGTCGCGCGGGCGAGGTCTGCCTCGCGTACCCACTCCCCGTTATGGCTCTCCAGAACGCGTAACGCCTCCCACTTCAACGGAGAAGTGATGTGGCATTTGACAAAGGCCAGTAAGGCTGGATCGAGCTGCTCGATGCCTGGTGTATAGAGCATGTATTGCCTCACATCGTCGTGAACGGCAGATGATGAAGTGGTCGACGGTGACCACCCCCGATCACTCTAACGCACGACCAATGCCATGAGAACAATAAGCCCGCTCAAGAATCGTCGAGGCGCGGTAGAGAGCTCGTTTACGGCACAAACACATTGACCGAGTTTTTCAGCGGCCAGCGGCCAGCGGCCAACTGCCCGCCGCAGCGTTAGGCTGCTGGCGTGGCGGTCGTGTCCGCGGGTCCAGGAGAAACCGCCGGGATCGGCGTCGCGGGCCGCGGGGTCGGCGTTGGCGGCTCGGTCGGATCGGTCACCAGTCGTTCGAGGTCCGTCTGGAACTGGTCGGCGATGACAAACACGTCGGCCGTGTCAGCCCTCTTTGCATACGTCCCGGTCTGCACGGGCGTCTTCGTTCCCAGATGGAGCTCGTACTTCGTCCCGTCGTCCAGCTCGGCGATGGCCCGGTCCTTCGGGCTGTCCAACCCGTACTGGCTCAGGTCGCTAGGATTGTCGACCTGACGCGTGGACTTGAGCTGGCTCATCCGCACAATCAAGCTGGTGAACGAGCTTCTGTTCGCGGGCTGGCCCTGACCATTGCCCTGGGCGACGACCCAGTTGTCGCCCTGCTTCTCGGCTCGCGCCACGCTGTCGCCCTGGTGGAGCTCCATCGCGGTCACGCGTGAATCGTCGAACTGGAAAATCTGTACCTGGGCGGCGGCTGACGCCGTCGATGTCGCGGCCGAAAACGAGGCCTGAGTCGGCCCGACGTTGAATTTGTCGAGGCCGAAGACGGCGACGGCCAGGACGACGAGCACAACGACAAAACCGATTGTGACGCGCAGGTTCATCAGGCGGCCGCCGTTAGCGTCGGGTCCACCACACGGCAGCACCTGCGGCGAGGACTGCCAGCGGGAGGAACAGGAAGCTCGAGTACGCCACCAGGTTCATCTGCGGGCCCGTCAGGACCATCGAGTGCGTATTCGACGTGTCTGGCGGTCGGACGTTGATCAGCGTGTCCTGGTTGGCAACCCAGTTGGCCGAATTCTCGAAGAAGGTCTCGTTCCCAGGCACCTGCTGCAGTGCGTTGTTCGAGACCAGGTCAGGCGAGCCGATCAGGACCAGACGGTTGCCGGGCGCGGAACCAGGCGTTGGCGTCGGTGCTGGACCGTTCGGATTGGAGGGCGGCGTCGAGTCCACCGCGACCGCGAGTGCCAGCGGTCCGGTCGGGTCGGACTGCTGCTGCTGAATCTGCTGCGTGTTCGTATTGCCCCAGCTTCGATTAGAGGACTGCGCCAGCGCCACAATCGACGCGCCGCCCGTGGGCTGGCTCGGATACGTGATGTTCGTCGAGGCTGGGAAGAATGTCAGGTCGCGCATGTTCTGCGTGATCTCGTGCTGTCCGTAAGAGTCGACCACGACGACGCGCGGATCCTGCGGCAGACCGTTCTGCGGATCAACAACCAGGTTGCCCGTGAACGCCACTTCATATTGCTGGAAGAGGTCGTTGAGCCCGGCCTTGGATTGTGGACCGACCATCACGATTAGCTTGCCGCCGCCCTGGATATAGGCGCGCAGGGCGTCCATCTCTTCGGCGAGAAACGGATTGGTTGGGCCACCGATCACGAGTGCCGCGGCGTCGTCGGGTACCGCCTTCTGCGTCACCAGATCCAGCGTCGCGGTGGCGTAATTGTCGCGCTCGAGCTGCTGCTTGAGGGTGCCGAAATCCTGTGGACCCGTGCCATCGAGTGAGCGTTCGCCGTGACCGGAGGTGAAGTAGAGCTTTTGAGTCGGTCTGATCAGTTTGACTAAAGCCGTCGTGATGTCGTTTTCGGTTGTGCCCGTGCTGTTCTGCTTCTTGTCGCCCATCTGATACACGATCGTGCCGGTCTGGGTCACACCCGCTGCGATCGCATCACCCGGTCGAGCCTCAGGATCGATGAACTCATAGGTGAGTTTTCCACCGGATCGGTTCGCGTAATCGCTGAGCAGAGTCTGAAAGTCCTGTTTGCGCGAATCGGTATTCGTCAGGAACCCGATCACGTGCACCGGTTGCGGCAGCGATTGTGCAACCTGGATGCTCTGCTGCGACAGCGTGAACTGGTGGTTCTGGGTCAGGTCCCACTTTTGCTGATAGCGCGAACCGAGAACATTGAGCAGGCCCAGAATTGCCAGCGCCGCCAGCGCGATCACCAGCGTGTTGCCCGAATACAGGGCACCGCGGCCCGTCAACTTGGACCAGACGTCTTCCGGGTCGAGCGCGACGTAGATGCCGAGCAGTAAGACGCCGGCCGCCAGAAGGATGCGGGGCAGGAGCCCGAACTCGCCCTGGACCAGCCACGCGCCGAGTCCAGCGAGAAGGCCGAAAATGCCCAGCGCGGCCAGCGGAAAGCGAATGGTTTCGAATGAGAAGCCGCCGCTGCTGGAAGTGTTCATACGCGAGGCCACGCTTAGCGATACCTCCGAGTCTGAAGGGAGAGCGTGCTCAGCACCAGGCCCGCGCTGATAACGGTCAGGTAATAGATCACATCGTTGGTCTGAATGACGCCTTGTGGGAATGACTGAAAGTGATTGATCACGCTGGTGTAGCTGACGATGGTGCCGATCGTGCCGCCCAGGAACTGCCCCAGGTTGTCACTCAGCCACAGAATCAGCAGCAACGCGAATGCGACGAGCGCCGCGACGATCTGGTTCTGGGTCAAGCTCGAGGCCCACAGGCCAACAGCCAGAAATGCCGCTGCCTGCAGCAGCACGCCGATATAGCCCGTGATGATCGGACCACTGTCAGGCTGGCCGAAAATGAACAGGAACAGCGGGAAAAGCAGGGTGAGGCCGAGCATCACCAGGATCAGCATGATCGACGCGAGAAACTTCCCAACGACGATCTCCCATTCTTGAACGGGATTGGTGAGCAGCAGTTCGATGGTTCCGGAGCGCTGTTCCTCGGCGAGCAGGCGCATGCTGACGGCGGGGACGATAAAGAGGTACAGAACGCTGACGTTGGAGATGAGCCCGTTGAGCGTTGCCGTCCGGCTGCTCGACAGAATCAACGCGAACAAATAGCCAGAAAGCGCGAGAAACAGCGCGATGACGACGTACGCCAGCGGGGACAGGAAGTAGCTGCGTAGCTCGCGCGTGGCGACAGCCCACACATTTCTCATACAGCGACCTCCTCGGCCGCCGTGTCGCTGGTCGTGAGCTGGAGAAAAATTTCCTCGAGGCTCAGGTGCGCTGGGCGGAGTTCCATCAGCCCGAAGCCGCCCTTGACGACCGCCAAGGCGAGCGCCTCGCGAATGTCGGCGCCGACTTCGCTCTGAACGGTGTAGTGGCTGGTGCCCTTGACGGGCGTGCGGCCGTTCCCATCGACGGACGCATCACTCTGCACGTTGAGAACGCGCGGCACGCTCCTGAGAGCCCGGGTCACCTGGTCGCGTGGTCCGCGCACCGTGACGGCGATGCTCTCGGCGCCCTTGAGGCGACGGTCGAGGTTCTCAGGCGTATCCTCAGCCACGACTCGGCCGTTGGAGATAATCACGATCCGTGAGCACGTCGCGGCCACCTCGGGCAGGATGTGCGTGCTCAGGATGACGGTATGGTCACCGCCCAGGGACTTGATCAGGTTGCGAGTTTCGATGATCTGCTTGGGATCGAGGCCGCTGGTTGGCTCGTCCAGGATCAACACGGGCGGATCGCCGAGCAGCGCCTGAGCCAGTCCGACGCGCTGTCGAAGGCCCTTCGAAAGCTTCCCGATCTGGTCGCCCGAACGATGCGCGATGCGTGACTTTTCCATCGCCAGATCGACTTCACGGCGGCGCTCCTTGACGCCTTTGATCTTGGCCATGAAGTCGAGGTACGAACGCACGCTCATGTCCTGGTACAGGGGCACGGTCTCAGGTAAATAGCCGATCTTCGCACGTGCTTGAAGTGACTCTGTGGCGACGTCGAAACCGGCCACCTCGGCGCGTCCACCAGACGGCGGCAGATAGCCGGTCAGGATGCGCATGGTGGTGGTCTTGCCCGCACCATTAGGCCCGAGGAAGCCGAGAACCTCGCCCTTCTCGACTTCAAATGTCACGTCAGCGACGGCGACGCGAGTACCGTAGTTTTTGGTCAGGTGCTCGACGCGAATCACGCGGCGTCACCCCCGAGATGAATCAAATAGGTCCTGTTCTGCTGCAAGCTGCCCTCACGCCTGTGTGGCCGGGGCAGTATAGAAATTTCGCACTAAGAGTAGCGTTAAACAGGAGAGCCGCCCCAGGAAGATGACCAGCACGTCCCACGCAGACGCATCACCCCGCCCCTCCCGAATGGCCGTCTACGCCGGGGTGTTCGATCCGCCCACCATGGCGCACATGGAGATTATCGAAAATGCGTTGCGCATCTTCGACGAACTGACGGTGGTCGTAGCACTCAACCCGAACAAGGCAGGTGCGTTGTTTACACCCGAGGAGCGGGTGCAGATGCTCGACGCGTCGATCAGCGAGCAGATGCGGGGGCGTGTTCGTGTCACCGCGTACGCCGGGCTGATCGCTCCCTACGCCGAGACTCTGGGCGCTTGCGCACTGGTGCGCGGCATGCGACCGTATGCCGACGCCGACGCCGAGAT
>JAFAPL010000192.1 GCA_019247135.1 Chloroflexota bacterium
GCCGAGCATCACAGCCGCGAATACCACGTTGATCAGCAGGCCGGGAAGGCTGGACCAAGCAGCGATCACGCGGGGAGGGATCAGGCCGCTGGTGCCGGTCCAGGCGCCGAGCAGTTGCGGACCCAGCAGAAGGATCAGGAAGCCAGCGACAACTGACACGGGGATGAACAGGGCGCCGAGGAGGGGCACGTAACGGCGCACGAGGGTAGACAGACCCAGGACGGCTCCAAGCACCACGAACGCGATGCCAGCCCATTGAGCGTCGCTGTAATCCATGACGCGAGCATAAGCTTGTTCCGGGGCTTTGCGCCGATGCGCGAGATGTCGCCGGCCGGGGGATTGCTTGCGGCGACACGATCTTTCCCGCGCACGGGCCCTGGATGGCATCGAACACGCACAGTCTGTCACTGCTGGAATCCGAGACGTACACGCCGTGGAGAAGCGGATCCACGTCCACGTTCGCGGCTGTGTAAACCACAGCCCATAACTGGGCGGATTTACGCGACGGCGGCGTAAACGACTCCGAGGACAATCAGCAGCGCCGAGACTGGCAAGGTCCAGCGGCGTGGCGCCGGAGCGATCTTGTACACCAGGACGATCGCGGTCAGCACGATCATCCACGTCAGACTCGACAGCCCCACGAGCAACATCGCCACCATCACCCCGCCGGTGCAGCCGAGGCAGCTCAGCCCGTATCGGCCGCCGGAGACCACCGCGCTGCGCAGCAGGTTGAATGGCAGAGGCCCATGCAGCGCGCACAGTTCGCGGCATCGCGCCTCGCTCGCACGCTTGAGCGGCGTGAACGCGTACACGCCGGCGGCGACGGGAGCGGCTCCGCCGACGAGTTGCTGGTTCGGCCAGGGCATCCCGAGGGCATTCAAGACCACATAGCAAACGACGCCGAACGCGAGCCATACGCCGAGATACGTCATGGCGAGCAATGCGGTGGCAGCCACCCAGTTTCTTCGACGCTCCGCATGGTCGGCGAACTCGAACACGAGCGGGGTCGCCGACGGGAGCATCATCGCGACGATCATGAGGCTCCAGCTGACAGCGAACTGGCCGAAGTCGCCAGCTCCCATTGACATGTCGTCCATTGCCCCGGAGCGTGCGATCGTGAGCACCCAGCCGAGGACGGCGAGGATGAGAAACGCGAGGACAGTCAACGCAGGGGCGCCGATCTCTTGTCGTGTGTCGCCGTCGAGGAACAGGCGGCACGCCGGGCAGAACCCGCGTGTTCGCGCGGGTCTGATGAGTCCGATCGTGGCAAGAGGTTGCGCACGCGACATCAGTCTGGATACTCGTCGTGGCGGTGCACCCAGCCGATCTGCCCAGCCTGAGTCTCGTCGCGTCCTTTCGGAACAAGGTCCATGTAGTGATACGCGACGTTCAGCATGTCCAGCCGCGCGCGTAGGTGGAGTACGTGTGATAAATCTTGTCCTGGTCGTTGAAAAACACACTGATGCCTGGAGCCTCAGATAGGCGCCACGCCGCCTGCGTGTAGTTGTAGTCCACCTTGCCCGACGCAAGCTCGTCTGACGTGAACGACACGTGATAATCGAAGTTGAAGTCGCTGCCCGCCGACGAGTACCAGGGAAAAGTCCAGCCCATGCGTTGCCTGTACGCGGCGATCGCCGGGTATTCAGCCCGCGAGACAGCCACCATGCTGATATCGCGGTGATTGAGGTGCACCGTGATGCCGTTGAAATTGTCCATCCACCAGGAACACGAAAAGCAAGCAGCGTCCGCGGTCCAGGTCGTTTTGGGTCCGGCCGTGTCGGGATTGAACATCGCGTGATAAACCGCGAGCTGGCTGCGTCCGCCGAACAGGTCGTGCAACGACGACTTGCCACTTTCACCTTCGAATGTGTAGTCCTTCTCGACGAGCTCCCAGGGCAGCTCGCGGCGTTCGCGGCTCAGCTGATCGCGGAGCCGCGTGAACTCCTTTTCTTTGGCCAGGTGGCGCTTGCGGGCCGCCACCCAGCTGTCATGCGAAACGACCTTGTGGTTGCCCATCGCGTTACTGGACCGCGCCCTTTGAGAGTCCCACCATGTGGCCTTCCGGGTCGGCGAAGAAGGCGAAGGTCAGGCCGAACTGCGGGATGTCGGTTGGCGGGACGATGATTTTGCCGCCCAGGTTGCTGACTTTGTCGAGGTACGCGGCCACGTCATCCACTTCGACATAGAACGTGACGTGGCCGGCGTCGCCGTCCTGCGCCGCACCAATCCCACCGCCGATGCCTTTGTTGGCGGCCTGGACCAGGCCGTACCCGGAGCCGTCGCCGGCGTCCTGGACGTTCCAGTCGAAGAGGCGACTGTAGAACTGCTGGAGTTTGGGACCGTCTTTACCGATGATCTCGAACCACGCGACCGCTGGCTGGGCCATCAGATGAAGCCCTCCTTCAATGACTACATGTGACTTGGTGGTCACATAAGGCCCAGTGTAGTGACCGCCCGGTCACATGTCAACCCGGGGGTTGGCGCGCAGGGTCGTCGACCCGGCAGCGAGTCGATGTTCTCTCAGCAGCGAGGCGAAGAGGTGGCGAGCCGCGTCAGTTGGCGCGGCTACACGATCAAACTGCTTCTGGAAATGGTTCCGCCCGACGGCCCTCCGCCCGCCACGTGAGTGCCTGAAGCGTTTTACCTTCACGCCAGGCGTTCCACGCCTTGATCGCAATCGCCACAAGTGCCTCGCGGCCCGACAGCGTCGAGTACTGGTCGCGCTGGCTGCCGAGCAGCCGATTGCGGAGCACAAGCAACGGATGCCCACGATGAAGACCGGCTCCGGTTGTGAGATGGTCGGCGAACTGCTCCGCCTGCTCCGAATCGAGGCGCAGAAACAGCGTCATGACGATCGCCCACAGGCCGATTCCACCCTGGATGCCGCTGTGGTAAATTCGGTCACCCAGACGCACACCGTCGATGATCTCGGGATGGTCCTCGACGTACTGCAGCGTGGTCACAGGCGTGATGTACAGGTGTGAGTCGCGCTGCGTCGGAAACACCCTGCCGTAGCGCTCGATGAACATCAGCCCGCGAGCCGCCGCCGCGAG
>JAFAPL010000249.1 GCA_019247135.1 Chloroflexota bacterium
CGTAACGTTTGAACGTCTGGACCGCGTTGCTCAAGGACCCGAACACCATCGCCGCGGCGAACGGTGCGAACAGGATGTTGAAGCCTGCCTGTGCCGCCATGCGCATGGTCGGCTCGGAGAAACAGGCGACGTATACCGGCGGATGCGGCTTCTGGACCGGCCGCGGATACACCGTAATCGGGCTTTCAATCTGGTGGTGTAGCCCGTCGAACGTCCAGTCCTCCTCAGTCCAGGCTTTCTGGACCATGAGCAGCTCTTCGTCGAAGCGGGTTCGACTCTCCTCGAACGGGATCTGAAAACCGCGGTACTCGCGTTCGTCATACCCCCGTCCGGCCGAAAAGATGGCGCGCCCATTCGAGAGCACATCTAGCAACGCCCACTCTTCCGCGACGCGGATCGGCTGGTTGCACGGCAGCACGACGGTCGCCGGAGCGAGCTTGATGCGCTCGGTTTTTGCGGCGACGTACGTCAGCGCCTGCGCCGGCGTCGGCAGGATCCCGAACAGGCCGAAATGGTGCTCCGGCAGCCAGGCGGAATCGAACCCGAGCGCCTCAGCAGCGATTGCTTCGTCGATGACTTCGCGGATAAATTGCGTGTGGTCGCGACGCCTGTCGCCGTAACCCAGCGAATTATCGGTGAGCGTGAAATATCCGAAGCGCATCAGGCTCTCCGCTGGTTATTGCGCCGGCCAAGAACGCGCGCGGCAATCATATTGCGGTGAATCTGCATCGTACCCCCATAGATCATTGTGCCACGCACGCGACGGTACCGCTGGTTCACCGGCGCCTCGGCCATGTATCCATAGCCTCCGAACAACTGAATCGCCATGTCACACACGCGCACGCACGTCTCGGCGATGAACACCTTGGCCATCGAAACCTGCAAGGGATCCAGCTCGCCCTCCGATTCGGCGCGTGCAGCCTGATACAAAACCGCCTGACACGCGTTCAACTGGATGGCGATGTCCGCGAGCATCCATTGGAGTCCCTGAAAATCCGCCAGCTCCCGACCGAACTGGCGCCGCACTTTCACGTGCTCCAAAGCATCCTCATATGACGCCGTCGCCATCCCGAGAGCCTGGGCGACGCCAGACAACCGATTGCGGTTGTAAATCCTGATCAGGCGGCCAAATGCGTCGCCGGTGACGAGCACGTTTTCCCGGGGAACGCGGCAATCCTCGAACAGGAGCTGCGCCTGGTCCTCATCGGCCATGTTGTGATCGTTGCGCAGGATCGAGAATCCCGGTGTATCTTTCTCGACGATCAGCGCGCCGATGTTTTTCGGGTCGTCCGCCGGACCGAAGTGCGCGTAAGTGATGAAGATATCCGCGTGCTTTCCGCCGCTGATGAAGATCTTTCCACCATTCAGACGGTACGCGGCTCCGTCTTCGACGGCCGTCGCCACCGTCTTCATCTCGGTCGCCGCCGAGCCGGCCTCCGGCTCCGTCATGGCGATCGAGCACCGCATGCGACCCTCACAAATCGGTCGCAGCCAGCGCTCCTGTTGCTCGTCGGTCCCGAGGACCCACAGGTGGCTCGCCGTGCCTGTCCCGTTGGTGTGCATTTCGGCCGAGCTGCGCGGGTCATAGCGGGCCATCTCTTCGACCGCCAGCAACGCGTCAAAGTAGGACAGGCCGCCGCCACCGTGGTCGACCGGAGCCGTCATGCCGAGCAGGCCTTGCTGGCCCAGGCGCCGCAAGCGCGCACGATAGTGATCCTCCGATTCCGGCTTGAACGCATTCGCCGCGAGCTCGTGTCTGGCGAAGTCGGCGACCATGCGTTTGATTGCCAGCTGGTCTTCAGTCAACTCCATGCTGCACGAACCTCCGATTGCGAATGAAGTCGGCGTAATCAGCCGCCGCCGCGAGGGCCCGCGCCGCGCGAACGGGCGTCGTGTAGCACGGAATGCCCAGCTCGGCGAGCGCGCGTACGACCGCGAGACTCGGCCGCGTATATGAATAAAAGACAACCGCCCTTTCGCTGCCATCAAGAGCTGCTCGAAGATCCGGCAGGCTGCTGAGAAATCGGTCCTCGCGCACCATGCTGCCGACTCCGGCGACGACGTCGAATTCTGGCGACCGAAGCAGGATTCCCAACGCGCGCTCAAATCCTCCGCCGAATACGGCTTGCGCCGTGATATCGACCGGATTGCCCGTACAGCCGTAGCTGGGAATGAAGGATCGAATTGCGTCCTGCTCGCCTCGATCCGGCGGCGGGATGAGAAAACCGCGTGTGGCGCACGCGTCGACAAGCCATGCGCCCGCCCCGCCGGACGTAGTCAGCACACCCAACCGTCGGCCGCTGGGCAAGCGCCCGACGCCGAAGTAGGCCGCGAGGTCGAGCATCTCGTCGACGTCTTCCACGCGGATGATGCCCAACCGGCGAAAGGTCCGGTCGTACCACTGATCGTCGCCGACGTCACTGCCGGTATGGTTGGCGGCCGCGTTGGCCGCAGCCCGGGTGCGCCCGATCTTCGCGATGATGATCGGTTTTCTCAGCTGCGCAGCCTTTTCCGCCACGTGCTCCAGGTCTTCCGCGCGGCCGCGAAGGCCCTCGACGAAACCGAGGATGACGCGGATGTGCGGTTGTTCGAGCAAATAGCTGGCGTAGTCGAGCCAGCCGAGATCGACCTCGTTCCCCGTAGACACGACCGCGCCGAAGTCGAGCCCGACCTCGCGGCCGTGATTCAGGATGGCGAAGCCGAGACCACCGCTCTGGGAGACGACGCCGATGGAAGCCGTTTCCGCCGTCGCCGGCCCGCTCGCCGTTATGCTCGGTGTGGGTGTCGGTCTCGGCGTCGTCTCGGCTGTCGCGATCGTGTCGGCTGCCGCCATCGACTGACTTGTCGGCAGCGTCTGGGCTGTCGCGATCGACTGGCTTGTCGGAACCATCTCGTCTGTCGCGATCGTCTGGTCTCTGGGAGTCGTCTGGGCTGTCCGGATCGTCTTGGCTCTGGGAGTCGTCTGGTTTGTACGAGTCGTCTCGGCTGTCGCGATCGACTGGCTCGTCGGCACCGTCTGGGCTGTCGCGACCGACTGGCTTGTCGGAACCGTCTCGGCTGTCGCGATCGTCTCGGCAGTTGGGACTGGAAACCCGTGCTCTGGATCGAGCGCGGGGCTGAACGTCGCACACACTCGCCCGGCCGGGTAGTACAGGCCTTCGGCGTTCGGGCCGTTGACGCGGAGCCCGCTGCCCGCGATGGCTTCGGCGATCGCGTTTTGCATTTCGCGCCCGTGTGGGCCCGCTTCGGCAAATCCGGAGCTGAGGACCACCGCGAACCGCACGCCGGCCTGCGCGCACTCCCGCAGCACCGGCACGACCGCCGGCGCTGGGACCGCGACGATTGCCAGGTCGACCCGTTCGGGGACGGCGCCGATGTTCGGAAACACGCGCAAGCCCTGGAGCTCGGCGTACTTGGGATTGATGGGGTACAGCCTGCCCGGGTAGCCGTGCTGGACGAGCATGCGCAGCGGGCGCGCACTGATCGAGAGTGGATCGGCAGAGGCGCCGATCAGGGCGAGCGAACGAGGTTCGAAGTGGGCGCGCAGGTCCACGCGGGCCAGCGTACCATCGGCCTCGCG
>JAFAPL010000594.1 GCA_019247135.1 Chloroflexota bacterium
TCGGCAATCCCTCCCCTGAGTACCCTGTCGTGCGGAGCATATGCGCCATCAACATGGCTGTCCAGCACGGCGCGCCTGGTCCTGGCATTGCATGTAGTTGTGGGTCGGAGATTGGCCGCTGAGACGCGGGCATACGACCTTCTCCTGCCTCATCACCGGGCATGGCGACCTTCTCCTGCTTCCGCGCCCCAAGCCGCAGGCCGACATTTGGTCAGCCCACTCGCATCGTGCCCGGTGCGGTTCCCCACTCACACTGCATCGCTTGCGGGGTGCGGACGGCCTGGGGCAACAGCTGGTTCAATGGCCCCAAGTAGACGCGCTGATCGCCGACGGACGCCTCAACTATTCGTGGCTTCGGCGGAGTCCAGCCTGTGTATGCCCGTGACCACCAGGCCTCAAATGGTCACAACGGACGATTTTCAGCACAATCCGCTTGCCACAGTCCTCCGCCGAGTGGTGGTTTATCGCCGAGTCGATAAACGCACGCGCATGTTGGTTGCCGCTGCATCCAGAGCACCGGCTGAGGCCGGCTCCGGGTCCATCAGCACACCGACACGTCACGAGTAGTCAGTGAGATGGGGACTGAATGAACCGACGGTGTTCGTCGAAGGTGTCGAGAACGTCAGGGTACGAATAGGGTAATGGCGCCGGCAAGGCGCAGCTCGACGCGGAGGCCACGAACACCCCGCGGACGCGGTCTGATGACAACTCAGGAATTCGTGTGTGCTGATGGTGACGCGTGTTCAGTGGCAAGGTTACAAACATCGCTAGGGTGGGCCCGGGTCCACCGCGATAGACACTGTTTGCCCCTGGCGGCCAACGGGGTCGACCAGAGCGACGTCCAGCTTGTCCGGGAGTGGAGGTGCGAAGAAGGTGGTGAAGACAGGCCCTGGAGCATCCTGCGGTTCGCCAGCGAGGCTCGGCGGGTTTGCCCCCGCATGGGTATAAACAGCTACCCTCCACGGCGCTACGGTTCGGGCATCGAACCCAGGTATCGGCACTGTCAACTCCACGCGCGGTGTTACGAACACGCCAGTAGGCGGCAGCCGCCGCGCGGTGGCCCCGGCAACGGCCGCCGGCGCCACCGCGGGTATGGCCACAGTACTTGCGGGCAGCGAAGCGGCGCTCCATTCCCCTTCAGCATCCTGTGGCTGTGGAAACAAGCTGCTCACCTCCGATGGCACGTCGTTGACACCTGGCGCGAGCGACGGCTCGGCGGGGTACCGGACCTCGGCCACCCACATGTGTCGAACGAAGGCTGGCATGCCGTCTGGTGGTTTGACGTGCACGTGCGTCCACATATCGGAACCAGCCGCCGGCTCGGTCAGCAAGGCAGTGGCAATGACCGGCATGTAGAGCGGTTCCGCCAGGCGGGCGCGTGTCTGCCGCAGCCGACATTCGGGTTTAAAACCCGTCGCGGGAAAGCTGCGCTCGGCCAGGATATCGTCTCGAAGGCCCCGCGCCTCCACGGTGATCTGGGCGCCAGTGGCCGAGTCAAAGTGCGCTCGCAGCGTGGGCGCCGGTGGCCTATCAGTGGTGGGGATGGCGACCGGCACAAGGCTGCACTCTTCGAACGCAGCTTCCACCTCGCCTACTGGCAGCCCAGGAGCAGCCTGGCTGGCTGAGACTGGCACCACGCGCAGGAACTGGACGCCGCGCAAGGTGCCTGGCAATTGGTGTTGGAATCGCACCACGCGGTCAGCGCTCGGCGCGATTGGTTCGCTTGTGATCAACGTGAACCGCGACTTGTCCGTCAGCTCGGTGCGCCGTTGCCAGATGACTCGAGCTCGCTCCGCGCGCGGCGTCGTCGGATCGACACCGATACCCAGGGCCGCGGCCAGGACTCGTTCATCGCCGAGATAAACCCGGTATTGCGCCTGGGACCCCGTGGCCGGCCATTGCAGGCCCAATTCGGCGCGGCCTGTGGCATCCGGGCGGCCGGTCCAGATCAAGCGCGGTCCGGTCTTCGCAACTGGATACGCGCGCGGATCGGTGACAATGCGCGAGGCAGCCCCGGGCGGCGATACACGCCCGTCGACATCGGCGAATGTGGCGCTGACCTGCACCAGCCGCTGCTCACCGACCGCGAACGGTCCAACCGGCGCAGCGACCTGGACGGGTGGAGCGGCCGCCGCGCCGGGCGCCAGCGCGACCGCTGGCTGCGCGACTCCATCGACGCTCACGACGAGTTGGGCGAGGGGTCTGGCACCGGGCGGCAGACGGCCGGGGTCCGGAAGGCTGACCCGTACTGTCAGCGTGCCCGGGGACCGCGGCGCCGGATCAGCGACCGCCGCCGCCGGACTGAACACCAGCTCGAGCAAGGGCGGCGGCGGCGGAGGTCGTTCGGGCAATGGTGCCGCGAGGTCGGCGCTGGCAGGTCCCCACCGCCCGAATTCGTCCGACGCCCAGATGCGCCACGCGCCGCCCGTGGGATCCACCGGCACGGCGGTGTCGACTAGTGCGGTCGGCCCATTCGTGCGACGGGCTGGCAGGAGCCCCACAGCGCGACCTGCGGGGTCATTCGGCGGCTCCTTGCGATGTAACGAGCTGGGTCCGTCTGGCCGCGTGCGAGCGAAGGCAATCGGTCCGATGGTTGCCGTCTCCAGGAGCACGTGCTGGGTCCAGGTTTCCGGATCGGCCGGTCCTCGCGCGGTCCACGACCCGAGACCCTGGCCCAGGCTGGGCGCGTCCGGCGGCTCCGATGGCGCGTTCACGGCTGCGACCGCGGCGGCCATCAACGTGACAAAGCTCCACTGCTCCGTCGGGCGCAGTGCTGCATTCAGCGCGTTGAAGTGGCCGCGAACCGTCGGCAGCTCTGGAAAACGAGCGTCCAACAACGCCTGGAGCTCAGGCGGCGCCTGTCCGTCCCGTACCAGCAGCGCGACCGGTGGGCCGTCAACGGGCAAGCGGGCAGCCTGAACTGCCCATTGGGCGGCGACGACCCATACTCCGAAGGGCACGTTTAGCACGCTGGGTGCTGGGCTAAACGCGGTGCCCAGACCAAGATAGCGGGCAAGCCGCGGATCGGCGCCCATGATCAACAACCCATCGGTGACGTTGAGACTGACGGAGCGTGGCGGGACATGCGCGTCGGATTCGGTTCGCCGTGTGGCTGGCGGTGGTGTCTGCGGATCCAGGAAACCGGCTTTGAGCCAATCGTCAACACGCTCGGGACCCCAGTGGCCGAGCACGAGGTGCACATCCGCGTCGGGTGGGAGCAGGTCGAAGGAGCCATCTGGCCGATCGGGCGGACCAAAACGCACGCTGCGGCCCAGCAACAGACGCTGCTTGGCGTCATCAAGCGGCTGCGGCGAGCTTGCGTACCACGGCGAGCCGGCAAGTGGCAGCCCGAAAGTCGTCTCCACGTTCTGCACCGCCCCCGGAACGCGCGGAGCCACCCGGTCAGCGTGAAGCGCTTGGACGCTGTTGATCCTGCCGCTGCCACTCACACGCAACTGAGATAGGGAGGATCCGGTGAGCCGGTAGGGCGAACCGATCCGCGTAGCGATGGCACGCTGGCCGAAAGGATCGAGTGCCTCTACCTTCAGGTCTCCGTCGCCAGAAACCTCGACGAACAGCCATTCGGCCGGGTTCAGGGCCCCTGAGCGGCCGAGAACGACACCGCGTGCCTGCCCGCCAGCGCTGGCAATAGAAAACGGCTCGACCAGCCGCTGACCATCGGTGCCAACCCAATTGACCGTCACCGGCTCCGCTTGAAAGTCCAGCAGCCGCAAGGCGATGAATGGGTGGAGCGGAAACCCAAGCTCGCCGCCAACCGTCACACGCAAGTGGATGCCGTCGGCAATCCATCGGTCGCCGGCGAGATGGATGGCGCTGGCACGCAACGCGCTGGGCCACGCAAAGAGGGTCATGCAATGTCCGCCACAAACGGTGGCACCGGGCCAACCTGGCAGCTGCCCGTAAGCGTGGTCGTCGCCGGTAGGCTCTTGGGGTCCACCAATGGTGGACGCGCCACCACCTGGAGCACCAATGGGCCAGCCGGGACGAAGGGGGTGGAGGCCAGCCACAGCAATGCGGTCCTCGAGGCGTTCTGGCGAACGACATCGAAAGTGCCGCCGGAGCAGCTCAAGCTGCTGATACCAAAGCGCGGCGGCGGGCTTTTTTCCGCTGCTGACGGCGGCGGGCCTGGTCGGAAGAGGGGTTCAGGGGCTTCCATCAGGACACCACGCAGCAGCCAGTCGGCGCCGGATTCCACCCACAGTGCACTGGTCCGCGCCACGGGTGCATTGGGCCATGGCGTCAGGCCCAGCCGCGCCAACGCATCCTCGAGCGCGGAATCACCCGTCCCATTTCCGACGATCGGCGTCGCCTGAACCCGGACGTCACCGCGCACCGTCGGCACGGGTCCGGCAACGCTGAACCCAAGTTGAGTAAGCAGGTCCCCTGGATCCTGGTACCGCGACGTGCTGAAGACAACGCCGGGCAGGGCGGGCCCAGGTGCGCCAGGTGCGCCAGGTGCAGTCGGAAAGAAGACATCGAGGTCGTAGTGGGCTTGCTTCGCGAGCAGCGGCCCTGCAACCAGGCTGGAGCCCGATCCGGGCACGGCGCACGGCGCCTCGCCCGCGGCGCGTATGGTCGCGACCGCGGCGACCAGGCGCTGGTCGGCTGGGCTTCCGCGATCAATGGCGACGAGTTCGACCATGCCCGACGCGTCGAAGGATTGGCCCGGATCCGGTTGCGCTGCTGGGGTGTCGGTACGGGTTACGCGGACGGTGAGTTTATGCCCGTACAGTTCAGCCAGTGGTGCAACGTGGTCGACGCTGAAGTGCGCCGCGACCGGGTCGGCGGGGAACCAGTAGGCCGTCTTGTCGTCGGGCGTATATCCGAGCTGGTAACGTTCGAGGTAACTCGGATCAAAGTTGTCCTGCGCACGG
The DNA here is from genome assembly GCA_019247135.1 of Chloroflexota bacterium. The sequence continues at coordinate 4,896 of JAFAPL010000594.1, forward strand.
AAGATAGTCCGGCGAGGGCTCACCTGCGGCGCGGCTGCCGGAAGTGGCGCGGTTTTGAACCAGTAGGTGCTGACGTTCGGACCAAAGGTCTTCG
>JAFAPL010000764.1 GCA_019247135.1 Chloroflexota bacterium
ACGTCGGTGATCTCTCGCAGGTTGAACCGGGCGTTGTTGACCAACAGGAAGCACACCACCTGCTCGAGCACCTCTTGAGTGCTGATGCTCGGCGTTATTCGGAGTGGCTTGACCCCGTCGAGCCGACTTCGCATCCGCTCCGCCAGACGCGCGGTCAGCACCGTTTTCCCCATTCCGCCCAAACCGTGTACTACAGCAGCTCGCCACGTGCCTCGCTCGGGGTCAAGGTTGGTCTGCAGCAGGCGCAGTTCCGCTGCACGGCCGGCGAAATGGTCGGCGCGGGTCAGCCCCGTCAGGTCAAGGGCGACCTGGCGCGCAGTCCGATCGGCTGCTGAGTCGACGCGTAGGCACCCGGGGTCGGTCAGGTAGAGCACCGGGATCGCGAAGTCCACCCGGTCCGTGCTCGCCTGGTGCAGCCGTCTTCGCGCGTCGACCATCGCCTGGTCCACCGGCTGATCCGACGCCATTCCTTCGTAGAACGCCGCTCCGAACTCCATAGCCGAGCGGTCCAGCATGCTGGACTGCATCGCCACCACGGCGGGGATCCCCGCGCTCAGCAGCCGTCGGCCCAGGTCCGCATATCCGTCCTGGCGCGGCACCACCGCCGACTGGCAGGCCGAGAGGAACACGAGCCGCAGCGACTTGCTCCCATGCTCCAGGAGCAGTTTCACGAACTCCTGGTTGGGAACCCCATTTGGGCTCCCGTCCACTGCCTCCATCAGCAGCCGTCCCGTATCCGACTCACGGTCGAAGATGCCGTGGCCCGTGAAGTGGAGGATGTGCGGATCGTGGTCTCGCAGGGCCACCTTCACGCCCTCCATGCTGCCGTTGGCCGCGAAGATCACCTCCACCTGGCCGAGCCTTCGGGCGCCGGCCGTCGCTGCCAGGATCAGGTCCTCCTCACGCGCGCTGTTCAGCACCATGTTGCGGCCCAGTCCAGTCGGCGCGGCGATCACCACCAGCAGCCGCAGCGGAGCCCCCAGCGCCGGCAGTTCCTCGCTCTCGATCCCCCAGGGCATGCGGTATAGCGGCGTCTGCCGGTTCAGCGCGAAGAAGTCTTGACCGTCGTGGAGGTACTCCCAGGGCAGGTTCAGCAGCTCGCGCGCCGAGCCCGGATCGATGCGCAGCACCAGCCGCAGGGCCTGCCGGCCCGCTCGTCTCCGCTCCTGCTCCCAGTGCTCACCAACCGAGGCCCCCAGGACCGCAGCGAACAGCTGCCGGCCTATTCGGACGTGCGCGTCGCCCTCGGGCGGAGCGCGGGTGGCCGCCGCTCGCTCCAGCGCCGCAAGGTCCATGGCCAAGGCCACCGAGTCAGACCGCCACTCGAATGGACTCGCGATTTCCTGGCGGCCCTCGGCTGCCGGCACGCGGGCGACGTACTGGTGCTGGACGCCTGTGCCCGCTACAAGCAGCTCGAACAACGGTCTCGCCGCCCCCCTTTAGCCGCGTAGGTATACCGCCGAAGCCGCGATCACGGCAACGACGCCGAGCAACGTGAAGATTGAGGCCAGGCGTACCGCGCGCAGCTTGCTGCGCAGCGTCCGCTCGTACACGAGCTTGCTCGCCTCCCAGGAGTTGATGTTCAGCCTCGATCGATCGGGAAAGAACACCAGGAGCGCGAAGACGAGTGCAATCGCGAGGAGCGCCATCGGCGCCAGGTAGAGCAGCTGGCTCCAGCCATCAACTCTCCCTTTGAGATCTCCGAAGGTGATGGCGTGGAAGTACAGCCCGATCAGGACGCCGGGAACGGCGATCAGTTGCTTGGCCGTATCCTCCAGCGTCGAGAATGAACCGCGCACCAGGGACTTCCCCGTCTCTCGCCAGAACGCCTGGGTGTCCTCGATCATGGCGTCCGCTGGCGCCGGGCCCACAGTCGGCACCGTCACGGCTCGACGCTCCCCGTGACGGTGTCGAATCGATAGGTGTTGCCGCACTTCGCACATCGGAGGTCGAACTTGGCGTTGGCGCGGTCCAGCTCGGTATCACGGGGGGTGTCTTTGAGCCTCCGTCCCCCGATTCCCAATTCTTCCCAGCCCTTCACGACGTCGGTCAGTGAGCTGTCGACCATGGGCTGTACGGAGATCGAACGCTGCCACCCGCAGTGGGGGCACGTAATTCTCCGGTTCTTCTCTGGTTGTCCCTCGGCCATGTCGTCCCCCCAACATCTCGAATCGACCTCGCATGCAGCGGCAACGCCGCTGCGCAGGCCATGAGGTTAGCCCCCGCGGACCCGTCTTGGGCGGCGGTGTCGATGGGCTTGCGGATTGAGCAGCAGGAAAGATCCCTCCACCTGTCATGCCCGTCAGCGGCATGGCGGTCGACCTCGCGGCGGCGGTGCGCCGAGACGACTACCACGTATTTCTCACGCCGCGTGCGGACTCACACGGGCTGCACGTCAGCAGCCACGCCCCACGTGACGCTGTACGTGACGCTTGGCGGCTTTGCAGCGGTCTGAACGGCGTCCGCGCGATGCCGCAGCTGCGGCATCCATCGGTGGTACCCGCGCTCGTGTCCCTGACTGCACATGTTACAGGTTGCCCGCGACTTTCCTGCGTGCCTCCTCGAGCTCCGCCCGCTCTTGCTCGGTCATCGGGCGGTTGGCCCACATAGCCGACAGCACGGGCCACAGCTGCGCAGCATGTGCAGGCGCTCCCCGCGTTTCCAGTTCGACAGCTGACAGGCTGACGCTCAGCGCGTTCAGATACCATCTTTCCTCGCGGGAGTTGCGCCCCTCGCTCCACCGAGCAAGCATTTGGCGGAACCGCGCAAGCTCTGCGGTGAATTCCTCGCGCGTCATGGACTCGCTCATGAGGGGTATAGGTCCGCAACTGTCTACCGGGTGCGCCGCGGACGGTCGAAGCCAGCGCCCCACAGCTTCTCAGGTCGGCGTCGGTCAGATTGTATAGAGGGGGTCTCGAGTCTGACCGTTCCGCTGCTGATCGCCTGCGCCGCGTCTGGACCAACCTAACGATCGTCAATTCCGAAGAAGCTGGCGCAGGCGCCAAACGCTTCCGTCGCAGGATCAGCCCGTCACGGGATTGACCTTTCTGAAGCGCCCCGGTCGCGCTCATGTGCTTGCCGCCCATCCGCCGGTTAAGCCACTCGACTGGCACCGCTCGGGCCGGCACCCGTCCGCCACAGGCTTGCCGACGCCGCGA
>JAFAPL010000885.1 GCA_019247135.1 Chloroflexota bacterium
AGTTTGTGACCGACAAAATGAAGGCCAGCATCAGCGCCGCTTGGGCGTTGAGGAAATACCCGCCGAAAACGCCCGCGCCCGACAATATGAAGCCGACAAACGCCGAGACGGCCACGGCGATCCACACGCTTGCAGACGCGACGGTGCCAATCACGATCAGTGGCACGCCCGCCAGCCCGGCCCAGATGTAGGCGCTCACCCGCGAGCGGGTTTGTCCGCCAAAGTCGGCGAACACCAGCAGGGCCATCACCCCGAAGACCATGAAGGTCGCGACGGGCTGGGGGACGCCGAGCAGCGTTGCTGCGCCAAGTAGCAGCGGCACGACGACGGCAGCGCGCGCGCCACGGCGCAGACTAGCCGAGCCCGGATCATGGGCAATCGAGGGCACCCCGACGCGTAAGCTCGGCGTGCGCAGGATCCGGATTCGCGCGGCCATCGCAGCATGGTACGTGCGGAAGCCCTTGCCTGCAGAACAGCTGGCTACCGCTCGACGCTAGCCAGCCTACACTCGGAGCCGCTACGAGCTCTGTGAGAAATCGAATGCGCTGAGCAAGTCGCCACCGCGCGCGTCGCGGTCGGTCAGCGGCTCCAGGTTCCAGCGTTCCTCGATAAATTTGAGAATCGAGGTGGTGTCGTATTGGGTGTGATCGACGAATCCTCGCCGGGCGAATGGCGAGATAAACTGAAACAACGGATCGGCATGTCCGAGAACCGCGTTGTTCCAGCCACCTGAATACCAGGCCCACGTGACTCCCGCATCGTTCAGGCGGTCACCGATTGTGGGTGCCGTTTGCTCAGGCACAAGCAGCGATTTGTCGGTGATAGTCGGTGGATGCGGTGTGTTGACGGTGCAGGACGTATTCACAACGTACCCACCAGACCGTTCGATTGTTGCTTGAACGGAGCGTAAAGCGCGTGTTACCAGTTGTGGTGCTGCAGCGCGCACAGGCGCAGCACGGTCCGTTTGTATCGCAGCGTCGTGGTTGACACGTCCACCAACTGGGACCCAATGACCACGTCAAGTCGCTGGTGGATGATCGGTACACCGCGGTCGAGGAACAATACCGCCGCGCGATTCGCGCGGAGTATCTCGCCGGCCTCGGAGGTTACCAGTAGTGGCGCAGGCAGGAACTCCAGGAGTGCACCGAATTCAGCTTCGACAATAGCCAGGATCTCTTGGCTGGGGTTCGAGATGGGCTGACTGGTCCTACCGCCCGGGCGCCGCACGTTCGCAGAGTATGTCCGCTGGAGCAGCCGGAGTGTTAAGCGGCCTTGAATTTGGCGTAAACGGTCGCTAGCGCAGCAGTCCCTCCCGGAGCACACGCAAGTGCTCGAACGCTAGCCGCTGAACATGTATCCGAGACCACGCACCGTCTCGATGCGCGTCGGATTCGCCGGGTCCTGCTCAATTTTACGGCGCAACCATCGAACGTGGACGTCCACGGTTCGCGTATCCCCCGCGGACTCGTAGCCCCAAACGTTGCGCAATAGCCGCTCTCGGCTGAGCACCTGGGCCGGGTGACGCAGCAAGTAGACGAGCAGGTCGAATTCGCGACGTTTCAGCCGCAATTCAGCACCAGCGCGGATCGCGCGCCGAGCTTCGACCTCCAACACCAGGTCACCTGCCTGCAAGCGTGACGACCTGTCGGTCGGTAGTCCGTCCATGTCGGCGCGCCGCAGCTGGGCCTTCACGCGCGCCAGCAGCTCGTGCATGCTGAAGGGCTTGGTGATGTAGTCGTCTGCGCCGACCTCGAGGCCCAGAACTTTATCGATCTCCTCGTCGCGCGCGGTGAGCATCATGATGGGTACGTTACTGACCGCGGGGTTGGCTGCTTCGCCGCGAACGCGCCGGCAGATCTCGAGGCCATCCATGCCTGGCAGCATGAGGTCGAGCACCACCAGGTCAGGCGGATTCTCCAGGAGCATTTCGTACGCCACCCTGCCGTCGGTGCACAGTCGCACGTCATGGCCGGCGCGACTCAGGTTGTAGCGCAGCGTCTGCAGCAGCGATTCCTCGTCTTCGACGACGAGCACGTCCGCCACGGCTTATCCGACGGTGCCGCGCGAGAACTCGCGCATACGCCCGGTCACCAGGAAGACGACACGCTCGCAGACGTTCTGCACCCGGTCTGCGACGCGCTCCAGGTTATGCGCGACCCAGAGCAGATGCGTCGCCTGGTTGATGGTCCGCGGGTTCGCGAGCATGATCGTGAGCAGTTCTCGATACACCTGCTGATACAGATCGTCGACCTCGTCGTCCTCCTGGGCGATCTGTTCCGCCGCGGCAACATCGCGCTCGATGAACGCGTCCAGCGAGCGACGCAGCATGTCAGTTGCTTTATCCGCCATGCGTGGGATGTCGATCAGCGGCTTGATCAATGGCTCGTCACCGATCTGGACACAGATATGCGCGATTCCGGCGGCGTAGTCACCCATGCGCTCCAGGTCGGTCACGATCTGCAGAATCGCCGCAAGCTGGCGAAGGTCAGATGCCATCGGTTGTTGCGTCGCAATGAGCAGCAGTGCGGCTTCTTCAATATCGAAACGCTTGCGATTGACGAGCGTGTCCTCGGCCTGGATTGCCCGAGCGGTGGCGATATCGCCTGCGCGTAGCGCGTCGACCGCTCTGAGCGTCGCCTTCGCCACCATGCTGCCGAGAACCAGAACTTCGTCCTGCAAGCGCTCGAGCTCGCGGTGAAAAGCCGTCCGGCTTTTGTTGATCGCAGCGGGTGAATAAAGCGCCTGCGGAGGCGGAACCGGTGCACCGTTGTGCGGATCGCGCGATGGGCTTGTCATGGCTTTCCTGGTGCTCTCATCCGAATCGACCGGTGATGTAATCCTCTGTGCGACGATCGCTGGGATTGGTAAACATGGTCGCGGTCTCGCCGTACTCGATCAGCCGACCCACACGGTCCTCCTCGGCCAGCATGAAGGCCGTAAACTCGCTGACGCGTGAAGCTTGCTGCATATTGTGGGTCACGATGGCGATGGTGTACTGCGCTTTCAATTCATTCATCAACTCTTCGATGCGGTAGGTCGCGATTGGATCGAGCGCGGAGCAAGGCTCGTCCATCAGGATCACGCGCGGCTCGACCGCCAGTGTGCGAGCGATGCAGAGGCGCTGTTGTTGGCCGCCCGACAGCGAGGCGCCAGTGGCCTTCTTCCACACGTCTTTGACTTCATCGAAGAGCGCTGCCTGGCGCAACGAGCGTTCGGCAACCTCGTCCAGCGCGCGGGTATTCCAGCCGCCCTGGAGTCGCAAACCCGCGACAACATTATCGAAAATGGACATGGTCGGGAACGGATTTGGCTTCTGGAAGACCATGCCGATGTGTCGTCGGAGGTCCACCGGGTCCACATCCGCGTCGTAGACGTTGTGCCCACCGAGCGTGACCACGCCTTCGGCGCGAGCTCCGCGGACGACCTCATGCATGCGGTTCAGGCAGCGAATCATGGTGCTTTTGCCGCAACCTGAAGGCCCGATAATCGCGGTTATATGCCTCTCGAGAATCGGCAGGGTGACGTCTTCGATGGCCTTTCGCGGGCCATACCAGGCGCTCAGGTGCTGAACCTCGAGCGCCGGCGCGTCGCTCACGGGGGCGTTCATCACTTCTGGGTCGGGAGTACGCGCGGGCAGCAATTCACCTCGAGCGGCGGGCGTGGCATTCGAGTCCACTGCTGATGTGCGTGTCAAATTCATCAACATCATTCCTGGATTTGTAAGGGTCGGGCAATAACTCGGACCGCTGCGCTCAAACCGAGCACGAGCACGACGAGGACCAGTGCGCCGGCCCACGCCTGGGCGCGCCAGCTCTCGTACGGCGAGATCGCGTACTGGAAAACCTGGAGCGGAATCGCTGCCATCGGATCTACCAGCGACGTGTTCCAGAAGCTGTTGCCAAACGCGGTAAACAGCAGGGGCGCCGTTTCGCCAGCCGCTCGCGCGATGGCCAGCATGGCGCCGGTGGCGAGGCCGCTAGAGGCGGTGGGCAGAACAATGCGCAGGATGGTTTTCCAGCGTGGTGCTCCCAGCGCCAGCGAAGCCTCTCGCAGACTGCCCGGTACGAGTCGCAGCATTTCCTCAGTCGCTCTGACGACGGTGGGCAACATGAGAACCGCAAGTGCCACTCCGCCAGCCAGTGCCGAAAATTTTTGCATTGTTACGACAACGAGCGCGTACGCCAGGATGCCGACGACGATGGACGGAATGCCGGTCAATACAGCCCCCAGAAAACGGACCAGGTCTGCAAAGCGGTTATCGCCATACTCCGCGACGTAAATGCCTGCCAGCACGCCGGACGGGATGCTCAACAGCGCGCCAATGCCAACGATGATCAACGTCCCAACGATCGCGTTGGCGATACCGCCGCCGGGTTCGCCGACGGGCGCCGGGACTTGCGTAAAGAAGTCGAAATTGAGAGCGCGCGCGCCGTTCACCACCACGTACATGATGACCGCCGCCAGGACCGCCACAGCCATGAGTGCGCAGCATGCGCTGAGCACCTCGAACATCCGTCCACGAAGTCTTCGTCGGCGCGAAGTCCAACTGGATCTTCCAACGTTCGGACTGGCGTTCACTGCGTTCAGTGCGTTCACGTCGGCCTCCGCACAACGGTGCCACCGCTCACGCGCCACACCAGCCAGCGGGCGATCACATTCAGGAGAATCGTCACTCCGAAGAGCACCAACCCCAGTTCAACCAGAGCGGAGAGGTACAGAGGATATGACGCCTCGGTGAATTGATTCGCAATCACCGACGCCATCGTGTCCGCAAGCGCGAACAGCGACCCCGAGATTTCACCACGATTACCAATCACCATGGTCACTGCCATCGTTTCGCCCAGCGCTCGCCCCAGGCCCAGAATGACCGCACCGAGAATACCGGCGCGGGCATATGGCAGCACTACGGTGCTGATAACTTCCCAGCGGGTAGCACCAAGCGCAAGCAATCCTTCGCGCTGGTCGCGGGGCACCGCGAGCAGCACGTCGCGCGAAATGGCGGCAATAGTGGGCAGAATCATGATCGCCAGCACCAGTCCAGCGGAAAGCATGCCGACGCCGTAGGGCGGCCCCTGAAAGAGCGGCAGCACCCGACCAAGCGTGTCCCCCAGAGCCGGTTCGATGAGCTGCCGCACGATAGGAACGAGCACGAACAGCGCCCACAGGCCATAGACCACGCTCGGAATACTGGCCAACATCTCGATGAGAAACGAGACCGGCGCGCGCATCCAGCGCGGGGCCAGCTCCGACAGAAAAATCGCTGCACCGAGGCCCAGCGGCGCACCGATCAGCAGCGCGAGGAGGGAACTGACGATCGTCCCGTAGATGTACGGCAGCGCACCAAACCTGCGAGCGACCGGATCCCAGCGTGTACTGGTGAGAAATTGAACACCAAAGGTATCCCAGGCCAATGTGGAGCTGCGCGCCAGCTCGAAGGCGATCAGCAGCACCAGCCCGACGATGCCCGCCGCGAATAGCCCGGCGATCCCCACGAATGCCCGGTCAGCCACGCGGGCGGATACCCAGCCGCGGCCCTGGCGCGCGGCGACTGCGCGGCTCGATTGCCAGTGTGTGACTGTCATAACCTGGATCGCCGAGCGCCGGTTAGTGTGCTGGCTGGATCGGCTGGCCGTTGGCTTTGATTGACGACAACTGCTGTTCGTCTTTGCTCACGACCTGCGGCGGCAGCGGCGCGTAGAACAGGTCCGTGCTGTACTGTTGGCCATCGTGCGTCAGCCACCACAGGAGATTGACCATGGCCTGGCCACGCGCGGCGTCTTTCTGGTTCTGATGCAGTACCACCCAGCTGAAGCCAGAGATCGGGTATGCATTCTGACCGCTGCAACCGGCGATGCGCACGCGGAGGTCCGCTGGGAGTTTGTCGGCGATGCCGGCGGCGCAAGCGGTCGCTCCGTCGATGTTCGGCACCAGGTACTGATCTCCACTCTGGATCGCGGCGCTGGTCAGACCGTTCTGCTTGGCGTAGGCCATCTCGAAGTAGCCGATTCCACCTGGAATTTGCTTGACCTGCCCAGCTACACCCTCGGAGCCCTTGCCGCCGAGCCCTACCGGCCAGTCAACCGACAGACCCGAGCCGACCTGGTCTTTCCACTCTTGACTCGCTGCAGCTAGATAGGTGGTGAAGATGTCCGTCGTACCCGAGCCGTCCGAGCGGTGCACCACCGCGATATCGGTATTGGGAAGCTGCACGTCCGGATTGAGCTGAGCGATGGCCGGATCGTTCCACTTCTTGATCGTGCCGAGGAAGATCTTGGCGAGCGCATCTCCCGAGAGCTTCAGCCCCTCGTTGACGCCTGGCAGGTTGTACGCAACCGAAACCGCGCCGAGCGTCACCGGCACATGAACCACATCGTTTTCAGCTGCCGCCAACTGCTCGTCCGTGAGCGGCGCGTCGGATGCGCCGAAATCGACGGTGCCCTGCGTCAGTTGCTGGATACCTGCGCCTGAACCGACAGACTGATAGTTGACCTGCACCTTCGGGTGCGTTTTTGTGTACTCGGCGAACGCTTTCGAGAACAGTGGATTATCGAAGCTGGAGCCCGCTCCGTTGAGCGTTAGAGTCCCGCCATTGGCTGACGCCGAGGAGCCGGGCGTGCTCGCAGGCACCGCCACGGCGGGTGTCGCTGCTGCCGGCGCGGTTGTCGGGTTTTGAGCGCCGGTCGGCGGGCTGGTTGGCTGGCCCGCTGGAGCGCTGGTTGGGATCGGCGTGCTCGCCGACGCACAGCCGGCCAATAGCAGGACCCCGCACGTGGCGCTCACCAGGTGGCGCACATACATTCGCTTCATACGCTGAAACCGTATGCGAGGCCGCCTTAACTCCTGGTTAGTGAGCGTTAACCGGGGTCGGATCGATTGTTAACAGTCGTCGGAATAAGCCGGGTCGAATGGACTGCTAACAGCGTCGCATGCGCCTGCACGAGTAGCAGACCATCTGCCATGTTCTGAAAAGATGGCCGCGCTAGCCAACGAACACGTAGTCCACGCCGCGAACACTCC
>JAFAPL010001008.1 GCA_019247135.1 Chloroflexota bacterium
CCCTTGACGCACCTTCACCCGGTCGGCCACGCCGTTGCGGGTGACGTTTTCGGCGCACACGGCTGCCGCAACCGGGTCGATCTCGACCGCCTCGACGTCTGTCGCGCCAAGCTTCGCGGCGGCGATCGCCAGGATGCCCGATCCCGCGCCGAGATCGAGCACGCGCTGGCCGGACGATACCAGCTCTTCCGCGGCACGGAGGCACAAGCGTGTGGTTGGATGCAGGCCGGTTCCGAAGGCCATGCCCGGGTCGAGCAGCAATACCACGTCGTCTGGGCGGCGCTCGTACTCTTCTTCGCGCCAGCTCGGCACAATGACCGTTCGTTGGCCGACTCGATGAACGAAGAAGTACTCCTTCCACGCATTGGCCCAGTCCGACTCGCGCATGCCGCGGACCTGCACCGGGCCGACCTGGCGCAACTGTCCGAGCGCCCACACGGCTTTCTCGATCTGCTGCTTGCGGGCTTCCGCATCCGGGTCGAGCATCGGTAAGTAGGTCTTCACCAGCACGGGCGCATCGGCCGGGATGTCGACCACGTCACCATCGCGCGATGAATGCACCACCTGCTCGATCGCGACACCCTGCCCGTATTCGGCGAATGCGGCGGCGACAGACTCGACCGCCTCGGGCTCTACGGTAGTCGAGAGTTCGAGCCACTCATCCATGCAGGTCGACCGCGTCGCCTGCGAGCGACGGCCAGCGCACGGTCAAGATGATCGTGTCGTCCTGCTCGATCGTCCAGCGATGGGCGATGCCGGGCATCCAGAGAGCGTAGTCGCCGGGCCGCGCCAATAGCGCCTCCCGACCACCATTGAAGAACAGCCGGATCGCACCGCGCACCAGCAGGCTCATGGTCGTGGCATTCTGACTCGCGGCCCATGCGGCGCGTTGCTCGCCCGCAGCGTGCGTGCCCCACTTGACCTCGACCGCATCGCTCGCACGCAACCCCTGGTCGACGAAATGGCCGACCAGCCAGCCGCGATAGTGCGCTCCGTCTGCCTCCGCGTTGCCGACCACGATAGTCTCCATTCGGCTCAGATCACGCGCTCGTTGCCACCGTCGACAGGCAGCTGAGCGCCGGTCGTTTTCGCGAACAACGGCCCACACATCTCGGCCGCCAGCTCAGCCACGTCGCGGCTGGTGACCTCAACCCGCAGCACGTTGTTCCTCTTGTACTGCTCGACCGTCAAGCCGTAGCTCGCGGCACGCGTACGCAGGACGTCTTCGGTCCAGATGCCGGTGTCGAATACCGCGTTCGGATGCAGGACGTTCACGCGAATGCCGTCGCTACCCCACTCGAGGGCGGCGACCCGTGCCAGCTGGGTGAGGGCTGCTTTGGAGGCTGAATACGCCGCCGCGCCCGGGCCAGGCGCGGGCACGTTCTTGGATCCGATCACCACCACACGCCCACCAGTGGGCGCGCATTTCAGCAGTGGATGCGCTGCTCTCAAGAGCGCGAGGTTTGCGTCGAGGTTGATGTCCATCACGCGGCGCCACTCCTGCGCGTCGAGTCCCTCGATTCGTCGGGTGGCGCCGAAGATTCCGGCATTCAACACGAGCATGTCGAGCCCGCCGAATGTTTCGACCGCCCGATCTAACGCCCGCTGCACGTCTTCATCCCGCGCCACGTCGCACGCGAGCCCGAGAACGTCCGCACGGCAGAACTGATTCTGCACATCGGCATTGATGTCGAGGCCTGCAACCGCGGCGCCGCGCTTCAAGAACGCCTCCAGGCAGGCTTTGCCAATGCCAGACGCCGCGCCGGTGACCAGCGCTACTTCACCCGCAAATACAGGTGGCTTGCCGCCACGTTTCAGCTTGGCCTGCTCGAGATCCCAGTACTCGACCGCGAAGATGTCTTCTGAGGGAAGCGCCTCGTAGCCCCCGAGTGCGGTCGACCTCAGGATGATGTCGATCGTGTGCGAATAAACGTCGAACGCGATCGACGCGTCGTTGGCCGATCGCCCGGCGGTGCACACGCCCAATGCGCGATCGAGCACCACACGCGGTGCGGCATCCAGGATCTGGAGCCCGCCGTCCGCATGCTCCTGGAAATATCGCTCGTACGCGCGCGCATAGGCGGCAACGTCGCGGCCGAGCATCGGTACGCGCTTCGTGCGGATCACGTGGTCCGGCGTCGCCGGGGCCTGCTGCGACACCTGCTCGATATCAGAGCGTTGCGCGAACGCCAGCGAGCGCGCGTCCGAGTGGCGGCTCAGTATCATCGGCGCGTCCGCCGCCGACGAAATCGCCTGACGCAGCTCAGCCAACTCCGCACGCGGCACCGGACACGCTTCCGGACGATCCGAGGCGATACTCCAGGCGTTCTTGCGCTCCAGAAAGCGCTCTGCCCGCGAGACCAGATCGATCATGCGCTCGTACGCCTCGCGTGCCGTCTCGCCGAAGGAAAAGACGCCATGCTTCAACAGCACCGCGCCGATGGTGTTCGGGCCCGACTGACGCGGGAACTCCTCCGCACACACACGCGCGAGAGGGAATCCGGGCATGACGTACGGAATCACGACGACGCTGTCGCCGTAGATCTCCCGCACACGCTGCTCCCCATCAGAGGTGTTGGTGATCGCGAGGAGCGCGTCGGCATGCGTGTGGTCCACGAACCGAAACGGCAGCAGCGCGTGCAGGATCGTCTCGACCGATGGCGTCGGCGCGGCCGGATCGATTGTGGCTGCACGCAGCTCGCGAACCATGTCGACGTCCGAGAGGTGATCCAGCGTCGCCAGGCGCAGTGTGTCGGCCAGTCGCACGGGCGCAAATCCCTGCGGCTCGATGGTTTCGAGGTCCCAGCCGCTGCCTTTGATGTAGAGGATGTCCTCCTCATCACCGAAGAGCGTGCGTCGAGGCAGCTTGACCGACGTGTTGCCGCCCCCGTGCAGGACTAGGCTGTGATCCGCGCCGAGCAGTCGCGACGTGTAGACACGTTCGCCCAGAGGTCCCTCGAACTCCGCGGCCTCGTCGTCCCGCCAACGGCTGATCATGCGTCGTCGATGGTTAGCGGCTCACCCGTTTCGAGCAGAGTCTTGAGGCTGCTGAGGACGCGCGGCCAGCCGCGTACCACGGACCGATAGGACGCCGTTTCGCTGGCGAAGTCATGCACCAGCGTCAGACGGCATGTGCTACCCAGCGGCTCGATCTCCCAGGTCACGCGTGATGGTGGATCGTCCTGCAGCTCAGGATTGTTGCGAAACGCCCAGGTCGTCACGAGCCGTCGGGGCCGCTCGACCTCGAGCACCTCACCCTCGACCACCAGAGAACCGTCCTTGCGCGAGTACGCCAGGCGCTCGCCGGGCTCCCAGCGGCTATCAACTCGAGTCTCGAAAAAGAAGCGTCGCGTGAACTCGGGGTCGGTGATCGCTTGCCACAGCTGTTCGGGTGAGGTGCGGATATAGACCTGGAACACGTGGCGCGGTGCATCCATGGACGCTCCTTCGAGGTGCGATTTGAGATCGGATAACGCAGCGACCCACATCTCGGCGTACTTGCCGATCCACCTGTCATGGATGAGCCGGATCGGCACCGGATTGAGATAGTGGAGTTTCTCGCGTCCGACCTTCCGAGTCACGACGAGGCCGGCACTCTCGAGCAGACGCAAGTGCTTCATCACCCCGAAGCGCGTCATACCGGGGAGCCGGGCGGAGAGCCCGCCAAGTGTCTGGCCGTCGGCGACAAACAGGCTGTCGAGCAGAAGGCGCCGACTCGGGTCTGCCAGTGCCTTGAAAACGTCGTCTTCGTCGGTCGCCGCCGGCGCTTCGGCGCGGGCCAGCGAGACGTGACTCATTGGTCACTACTATACCGCCGGCCGGTGACACCTCAGCGCGTCACCGACTGCGCAGCTTGTACGCCTGCCAGCCGCCAGAAACATCGCTCAGCCGGTCGTAATGCTGCTGCAGGAACGCTTGCAGCTCCGGAAAACTGCTGATGTTGAGTCCCTGCGAACCATCGGGATCATCGCGCGCGGTTGCTGGATCCACGGCGATGATGGCCGGTGCTGAATCGTCGAATGTCTCGAGCAGCTCGGCGCGACGCTCCGGATAGCCACGCGCCGCGTAAACGCGGCTGAGCGCAAAGGTCTGAAAGAACCGCCCGGGCGCGCGCCGTCCGGCCCACAGGTACAGCTCAGAATTGTCGCCCCAGACGAACATCGGGCCAGCACTCTCCTGGGCCAGGCGCAGCGCCAGTTGTTGCTCGAGGGAAACCGATGACCGCCCGGGCGTCCGCTCGTTCCACGCGCGCAGCACCACGCTGGCCTGAAATTGATTCGACAGCGCGAACACGGCTGCGAGTACGACCGCCGCGTACACCCTCACCCACCCACGCAAGGTTTGCCAACCCGTGCTCAGGGCCAGGCCGCCCAGCAGCGCCAACGAGGGCACGAGCTGCACGTAGTACACCTGCGCGAATTTGGATCCGCCGAGAAACAGGCTGAGCACATCAGCGACCGCCCAGCACACCAGCAATCGACGCTGCCCGGTCGCGACGACGAGCATTCCACCGCCAAGGCCCAGCAGCCAGAGCAAGGCGGAGGAGTTGGCAAAAATATGCCACGAGCCAGCGAGGAACCCATATGCAATGTGTGTGACGCCGCTGCCAGCCTGAGCAACGTTGTAGGCGAAGGTCGCGTCCCACAATGCGCCAAGTCCGCCTCGCGCCGCGAAGTACGCCGCAACCACGACCAACGGGCCGCAAAACCCTGCCGCAAACGTGGCGATGTCGCTGTTCTTCGGCCGACGCCGCTCCCAGACGTACCAGAAGACCAGCGCAAGCGGTATCGAGATCGCTGTTTGTTTGAACAGGAACGCCACACCGACGGCGATGCCCGCGAGCCCCGGTCGGCCACGCACGGCGGCGAGGTACGCCAGCACCATCGGCAGGAGTAACTCCTTTTCAGGTGTTGGCCCTTCCTTGCTCAGCTGACTCAGGTTGACGAAAACGATGAACAGCAGCAGGCTGGCGAATGCCGCTCCGCGATCGAACCGCAGCGCCCGGAGCAGCAGGAGGAGCGCCAGCGCCGTGGCGGTCGTCCACAGCACATCGAGTAGTTGGAGCGCCATGTAACCGCACGGCTGGCTTGTGCCCGGGATGCACGCCCCCGTCCAGCGGGACGTTGCGGGGATGAGCGCAACCGCGGCTGCATGCACGTAGTAGGTCGCTGGGGGCTTGTTGTCCCACGCCTCCACGTATGGCAAGCCGCCCTCGAGAATGCGCTCGGCAACATAGCTGTACGTGCCCTGGTCGGGTCCCATCGGCAGCAACAGCTCTGGCTCTTTGGTCAACAAGCCCGCGATGAGAAGGACCGCCGCGGCAAGTGCGTACCAGCGTGTCGCGGTCGCTCCTACGCGCGGCCGTTCGGTGACGACGTGCCTGGAATCGATCGCTGTTGCGTTCACCCGCGGGCTGGGATGGCCGAACCGCGCAAAGCGGCGACGAGCTCGTACGACCTGAGCCGGTCGGCATGGTCGTAGACGACCGTGGTGACCATGAGCTCGTCGACGCCCGTCTGCTCGAGCAGGTCGTTCAACCCTCGCTCGACCGTGTCGGGTCCGCCGATCACCTGCCCGGCCTGGCGCGCCCACACGGCTTCGCGCTCCCAGTCGGAATATGGGTAGCTGGCTGCTTCCTCCGGTGAGGGCAACAGGCCCGGCCGGCCCTGTCGCAGTCTGAGAAAGGACAACGCGCTCGGCGCGGCCAGCCAGCGCGCACGCTCGTCCGTCTCGGCGCAGACGACTGCGACGCCAATCATCGCGTACGGCTCCCGCAGCAAGGCGGACGGCGTGAAGTGTTCTCGGTACAGGCGTAAAGCAGGCAGCGTGTTGCCTGGACTGAAGTGGTGGGCGAACGCGAACGGCAGCCCCAACAGCCCGGCGACCTGCGCGCTGTAACCGCTCGAGCCGAGCAGCCACAGCTCCGGCACGTTGCCCGTCGCGGGCACGGCCGTGATACGGCTGTAGGGATGGTCCTCAGGAAAGGTCCCGTGCAGGAAAGCAACGAGGTCACCCAGTGCCTGGGGGAACTCGTCGGCATTGATGTCGGCAGTGCGTCGAAGCGCGGACGCGGTGATCGGGTCAGTACCTGGCGCGCGCCCGATGCCGAGGTCGATGCGGCCCGGGTGGAAAGCCTCGAGCATGCCGAACTGTTCGGCCACCACGAGCGGCGCGTGGTTCGGCAGCATCACACCCCCGGAGCCCACACGCATGTGCTCGGTTGCGTCCGCAATATGTCCGATCAGAACCGCGGGCGCTGAGCTGGCGATGCCAGGCATGTTGTGGTGCTCGGCCACCCAGTAGCGGTGGTAGCCAAGCCGCTCCACGTGCCGCGCGAGCTCGAGACTGTTCTTGAGTGCTGTCCCGGTCGACGAGCCGCTGGGCACGGGCGCCAGGTCGAGGACCGATAAGCGCACGTCCCGCAGCTGAGCCATAAGTTCGCTGCGAACTATACCCAGCGTCGGACGTGGTCGAGGGGAACAAGCGGGCGCTCGGGCGAGAAAACATCACCCAATGTCGCTGCGGCATCGCACGCACGGCGTAGTATTAGTCCACAGTGAGCCGCGTCGATCTCGCACTCCCGTTTCCCCTCCGCACGGAGCGGCGAACGGGCGCAGCGAAGCGGCCGCACGTCGCGCTGAGCACCATTCCTGCCGGACTGCTCGCGGCATTTCTGGTACTGCCGCTGCTCGGCTTGCTGATGCGCGCCGGGAGCACCCAAAGCCTGATCGTGGCAGCGCAGCGGCCGATCGTGCTCGACGCCCTGCGGCTCAGCCTCATTTCAACAGGTGTCGTCCTGGTCGTGGCGGTGGGCCTGGGCAGCCCTCTGGCACTCCTGCTGGCTCGGCAGAAATTCCCTGGTATCGGTCTGCTCGACTCGCTGGTGGACTTGCCAATCGTGCTGCCGCCCGCGGTGGCTGGGCTGGCATTGCTGCTGACGTTCGGTCGGCGCGGGCTCCTCGGTACACCACTCGACGCGTTCGGAATCCAGCTCCCGTTCACGACCGTGGCTGTCGTCCTGGCAAGCCTCTTCGTCGCGGCGCCGTTTTACGTGCGCGCGGCACGCTCAGGTTTTCTGGCTGTCCCACGCGAGCTCGAAGAAGCGGCGCGCGTGGAGGGTGCCACCGAGTGGCAGGTGTTCCGCTTCGTGACGGCGCCCGTGGCCGCGCCAGCCCTGTTCGGCGGCGCCGTGTTGTGCTGGTCACGGGCGCTCGGCGAATTTGGCGCGACCATCATGTTCGCCGGCCAGTTCCCAGGCCGCACCCAGACAATGCCGCTGGCGATCTACGCCGCCCTCGAAAGCGACACGGACGCCGCGCTGAGCCTCTCGATCCTGCTGCTCGC
>JAFAPL010001009.1 GCA_019247135.1 Chloroflexota bacterium
TGTGCGCGCGCTGTGTGATCCTCTGCTCCGGCTCATGGGCGACTACCTGAAGACTGCTGCCGACACCAATGCAGCCGCGACGGCCTTGAGGCAAACAGATGCGACCCGCCTTCAAGGGGTGGTCCTTGGTCAGGGAGGGTTGGGTCCCGAGATTGGCCGCACGCCGCAGGCGCTGGTCAGCAACCAGCTGAATGCCATGTCGTCCCAACTCACGGCTCGCGGGATCGAACCAAGATTGATCCCAGCGGCTCGTACGTCGCTTCAATCGGTGCTCGCGTCCATCCGTCAACTTCCCATCGATGGGAAGGATGCCGCAGCGAAGCTATCCGCGGCGCTTGCATCCATGCGCGTCCTGCTCTCGCAGACCATTGCCCGGGCATCGCTGGTAGGCCGCGCTCGCCTCATCGCGACGCTGCTGGGTATCCAGAATGCGTGGATCTCATTCGGATCGAGACTGACCACACCGATCATCATCGACCTCGGCACGCTGCACCAGATAATGGGCGTGCCTGATGTCGCGTAGCACCTAGCAGAGTCTTCGTCGCTGGCCTGCCAGCAGTGTGTCGGACTTGCCCGTGCGTTCAGGCCTCTGATCGCTGAAGCGTTCTGTCGGGAAGGCATGCGACTCCAAAATGTGCTCAGGTTAGACACCCGTGCGCGTCAAGCACCGGTGCAGCGCCGCACCATGGCGCCTGGCAATCATGCTGCGACGAGCGCTTCGACAGCCGAAATCGCTCCTTTGCGTGCAGGCTACCTACGAGTTGTAAGCAGCCAGAAAGCGATATACCGCGCTGCGGTGACCGTCGTACCCACGGGCGCGCAACTCGCGCAAGATGCGTAAAGCCGATCAGCTTCTCGCCGAAATACCAGCTTCGGATCTGCGCCTCGAACCGCCCCAACGCCGGGTTGGGCTTGGCCGGTCGCGCGTACTTGGGTGGGCTCTCACTGCGGAGTGCTTGGCGCACCGTGTTGCGCGAGAACTCAGCTCGCGACAGATCGCCCGAATTGGCGTCCCCTGGGCGTGCATGTACCGAATGGTCGTCCACGCTTCCACGCGCAGCACCCTCCTGATCCTCCACGTCGACGATCTCTACGCGGGCTAGGCTGCCAGATCAGGTGGGTCATTCTTCGGAGCGACGCCCCAGCAGCCGAGAAGCAACCCACGAACCTGCAGAATCTACATGGCCGCCCGGCGATGTCAAACTGGCTAGTAGGATGTCATGGCAGCATTGCTGAATGCTCGCCGAGGTCCGGTACAGTGCGGCTCGATGAAGAAGCTGTACCGCGTGAAGTTGACGGCGGAAGAGCGAATGCACTTGCAGGAGTTGCTGTCGAAGGGCAAGGCGGCGGCTCGGACACTGACGCATGCGCGCATCCTGCTGAAGACTGATGAAGGCGTAGATGGCCCGCGGCTCACCGACGAAGAAATCGCTGAAGCCCTGGATGTGAACCGCTCAACGGTGGAGCGCGTCCGCATTCGCTGTGTTGAGGAAGGCTTCGACGCGGCACTTCGCCCACGGCCGTCGCGCCAGTTGCATCCGCGCAAGCTGGACGGAGTCCAAGAGGCGCATCTGGTCACATTGGCGTGTAGTCCGGCGCCGAAGGGACGTGGGAAGTGGTCGCTGCGTCTACTCGCCGACAAGCTTGTGGAACTGCAGATTGTGGACGACGTTTCGTACGAGACCGTGCGGCAGACGCTTAAAAAAACGAACTCAAGCCTTGGCTGAAGCAGCAGTACTGCTTGCCAGAAGCGCCGAGCGGCGAGTTCGTATACCACATGGAGGACGTGCTCGACGTCTACATGCGGGCCTACGATCCGCGTCGGCCGCAAGTCTGCCTGGACGAGACCAGCATCCAATTACTGCGCGAAAAACGCACCCCCGTGCCGACGGCGCCTGGTCGGCCGGCTCGCTTCGACTATGAGTATGAGCGGAATGGAGTGTGTGCGTTGTTCATGCTCAACGAGCCGATTCGTGGGTGGCGAGAAGTAGTTGTCGGCGACCAGCGTACGGCTGTCGATTTCGCGCACGTTATCAAACACCTGGTCGACGTCCACTACGTCGATGCCGAGAAGATCGTGCTGGTTATGGACAACCTGAACACGCATACGCCGGGATCGCTGTACGAAGCCTTCGAACCGACCGAAGCCAGGCGCCTCATTGACAAGCTGGAGATTCACTACACGCCGAAGCACGGCAGCTGGCTGAATATGGCCGAGACCGAACTCAGCGTCTTGACCACGCAGTGCTTAGATCGGCGCATTCCCAACAAACCCACCCTGGTCGAGGAGGTAACGGCCTGGATGCACGAGCGAAACGTCTACGAACGCGCTATCGACTGGCGCTTCACGACTCCAGATGCTCGCATCAAACTCAAGCGACTCTACCCGGCGATCCTGCCATGACGGTCCACTAGCTCGCTCACGACGCCGTCCATGTCGGTGAAATGCGCAAGCGCAAACGCGGCCTCCAGTCGCAAACCCTGGATGGCTCGCTCTGCAAGCACCCGCAGGATGGCATCTGCGATCGCCGGGCGATAGTCAGCGTCAGGTTCTCCGT
>JAFAPL010001035.1 GCA_019247135.1 Chloroflexota bacterium
CTCGGCGGTGCGTCCAGACTGATATACGACCACGGCAGCACCATGTCCCCGGGCTGCACCGCATCCGCCGTGTCGCGCCAGTCGCACGTGCCGCTGGTCCCACCAACGAGCAGCACGTGCACGCCGGCCTGCCACAAAATCCAGAAAACCTTCCACTCAGCATGTCGATCGGCCCAGTCTTCGCCGACGACCATCCCGTAACTCGGAATGCGCAGGAACTCCTGTCCATTCGAACACGCGTAGTGCTCCACCCGCGGTCCGACGCCGTACGGCGTCTCGGGCCGGTGAACGCCCAGCAAACGGCAGCCACGCTGCGCCGCGAACGCCGCGAACCCGTCTCCCAGGCCCCACAGCGGACTGCCCGTAATGGTCGCCACCGCCGCGCGGGGCCCGCTGTACTCAGGCATACCCGCACGTGACAAGACTTGATGCCGCCTTGCTCGCGTCGCGCACAATCGCTTCCACGTCGAGTCGCGTCGGCTGACCGTTACACATAACTTGCTCACCGCCGACCCAGACGTCCGACACATCCGACCCGCGCACCGCGTACACCAGGTTGGCCGCATCGTTGTGCCAGGGCCGGACACGCGCGCCATCAGTCCGGATAGCGATCAGATCGGCGTATTTGTCCGCCTCGATGGACCCGATCAACTGCTCCATGCCCAGCGCGCGCGCCCCCTCCAGGGTTGCCATGCTCAGCAGCTCGTCAGCCGTCAGATAGCTCGGATCGTCAGCAGCAACCTTGTTGAGGAGCCCGGCGATTTTCATTTCCTCGAACAGGTCCATCCCGTTGTTGCACGCCGCGGCGTCCGTCCCGAGTCCAACAGTCGCACCCGCCGCACGCATGACGCCGACCGGCGCGATCCGCCCCTCGAGCTTCGCGTTGCTGCTCGGACAGTGCGCGACCGACGCTCCGCGCCGCCCGACGAGCTCCGCCTCCGCGGTTGACAGATAGGTCGCGTGCGCAATGAGAACATTCGGCCCGAGCAGTCCGAGCTGATCCAGGTACTCAGCACAGCCGACGCCGTCTCGCGCCCTGACTGCCGTGACCTCCTCAGCGGATTGAGCGACGTGGATCACGACACGCGCGCCCGTCCGTTCCGCAAGGTCTCGCACCCTCCGTAGCAGCTCCGGTCCACACGTATCGGTGGCGTGCGGGCCGATAGCCACGCTCACACGCGAGCGTTGGGCGTCAGTTCCGTACCGCTCGATCAACGCACGGGTGTGCTCGAGGCGCTCTTCAGCTCCGTCGTCGTACAGCGAATGCGCCACCACTGCCCGCAGACCACTTGCTTCGATCGCCGGCGCAATCGCGTCCATGTCGCCGTATCGATCGGCGATGGTCGTCACGCCGTTCAGCAGGAGCTCCAGGCAGCCCGCCGACGCCGCGTGCACGAGATCGCGGGTCGACGCGCGTTGCTCGTACGGCCGCATGCGCTGCGCGAGCCACTCGCCGCGTGGCGGATCTTCCGTCAACCCGCGGAACAGCCACATCGGCGTGTGAGTGTGCACGTCCACCAGCCCAGGCATGAGCACGCGCCCGTCAAGCCGCAGCACCTGGCCCTCACCGACTTCCGTCGGGGTTCCAACGGCCTGGATCCGGTTATTCACGATCGACACCGCACCTGGCGCGAAAACGTTGCCTGTGGCGTCCAGGGTAATAACGCGGTCCGCCACCAGGACCTGCTTCAAGCCGCGACCGGCGCCTTCCACCGCACGATCAATCGCTCGGCGAGCGCGATCACTCCGAAGAACAGCAATGCCATCGCCGATCCCACCACCATCGCGGCGTACAGGAGTCCAGTTCGGAATTCGAACGTCGCCACGGTAATCAGGTAGCCCAGTCCAGTATCGGCGCCGATCCATTCCGACACGATTGCGCCGATGACGCACGAGCTCGCCGCGATCTTCAAAGCCGCGAACAGAAAGGGCAGTGACGACGGCACGCGCAATTTCCAGAAGACCTGTGCTGGCGATGCCGAAAGCACGCGCATCAGCTCGAGTGCGTTCGGCTCGACGGACTCCAGCCCGCGGACCATGTTCACCAGCGTTGGAAAAAATGAGATCAATGCCGCGATGATGATCTTCGGCGCGAAGCCGTTGCCAAATAGCAACACCAGGACTGGCGCGATCGCGATGATAGGTACGGTCCTGATCGCGACGGCGATGGGGTACAGGGTCCGCTCGGCCGGTTTGCTGTGCACGAAAGCTACGGCGAGCAGTATGGCGATGCCGTTGCCGGCGATGAAGCCACCCAGTGCCTCGATCAGAGTTGAACCAGTATTGCGTTGGAGAGAGGGCCACTCTTCGACCAGGCTGCGCGCGACTTCAGACGGCGCGGGCACGAGAAAATTCGGTACGTTGAAGAAGCGGACGTGGAACTCCCAGTAGCAAATGATGGCCACGATCCCCAGCGCGGAGAACAGGTAGCGACGGAGCGCCGCCGCGCGCTGCTTTCTCGGTGCTTCCTCGACGTCTATCTCAGGCGCTGGCGCCAGTACCGCCGTCACAGCTCCTCCGAGGTTTCAGCCGCCAGGGCACGCCGTAGCGTCGCCGTGTAGTGCGCAAACTCGACGGTGTCCTTCATCGCCGGATCGCGCGGCCGCGGCAGCTCGATCGGAAGATCGAGCTTTACCCGACCCGGCCGGGCCGTCAGCACCACGACTCGATTGGATAGAAACACGGCCTCGGGTGAGCTGTGCGTCACAAACAGAATTGTGGTGCCGGTCGCCTCCCAGATGCGCAGGAGCTCGACATTGAGGCGCTCGCGTGTGATCTCGTCGAGTGCTCCGAAGGGCTCGTCCATGAGCAGAATCTGCGGCTGCGTGATCAATGCGCGAGCGATCGACACTCGCTGACGCATGCCGCCCGACAGTTGCCACGGATACATGCTTTCGAAGCCTTTGAGTCCGACGAGCTCGAGCAGCTCGGCGGCGCGGTGATCGGCGCCGCGCTGCTCTCCACTAACTTCGAGTGGCAGCAATACATTCTTCAGCGCACTGCGCCACGCGAGGAGCGTCGGGTCCTGAAAAACGAACCCGAAGGTGCGTGCCTTGCGCGCGGCCTCGGGGGACTGACCGGCCACATGGATCACCCCGGCTGTCGGCGCGAGGACGTCGGAGACCAGTCGCAGGAGTGTGCTCTTGCCGCACCCGGAGGGCCCGAGCAGGGAGACAAACTCGCGCGGCCGCACGGTCAGCGAAACGTCCTGGAGCGCTTGCACGCTGCCAGTTGGAGTGGCGAACCGCATCGCCACTCCGCTCAGCTCGACCCCGCCCGCCGTGGCTACGGAAGAGAAGCTACTGTTTGGGCCGGTCGCCAACACGATTCAACACGTCCAGGGTCATCGCATCTGCGGACGTGATCGGAGCTTTCAGCTGACCGAGGTCACTGTAGACCTTGATCGCGTCGTCCCAGACCTGCGCGTCCATCCAGCCCCAGCCGTGGTCTTTGGTCACGTCCGACCACATGAATGGTGCTTCGAGCTTCCACGTCTGCAGCTCCAGGTCACGTTTGAGGTCCTGGCCGTACTTCATCACGATGTCGGTCGCCTCATCGGGATTTTCGGCCGCGTATGCCCAGCCTTTCGCGCTGGCCGCGACGAAGTTGCCGAGGACGTCGCCTTTCGACTTCAGCACGTCCTCCGTCGTGAAATACGTGAACGCGTACAGGTGGATGCCCATGTCCCACAACAGGAGTGGGACGGCGTCGGGTCCAATCGCCGCCATCTGCGGCGCGTCGATCACCCAGGCTGTGATGACGTCAACCTGGCCGGTCTTCAGCGGCGTCGAATCGGAGCCGATCACCTGAATCTGGAT
>JAFAPL010001052.1 GCA_019247135.1 Chloroflexota bacterium
TGCCGTGCTGGCGACCGTGCAGGCGGTCTCGACGCAGGCCATCGCCATGGTCCATGGCACGCCCGCTGTGATCCCGACCTTCGGGCCAACCGTCGTACCCAATCGCGCAGACGCATGGTGGAATCAGGAGGCTGCCGTGGATCCGCAAATGGCGGCCCAGATTGAACAGGCCTACAACCATTTCTGGGACGTCCGGAGTGTGGCCATGTACACGATGGACGGCTCGGGCCTGCCGGATGTCATGGACGGAGAGCCGCTCCAGTACCTGCTCGACTTCATGGACAGCTTGCGCGCCCAGAACAAAGCCGTAGCAATCATCGTTGAACACAACGCGCGTGTGCGTTACGCCTCGGCCGATGAAGCCGCCGTGGAAGACCACTACATCAATCACTCCATTGACATCGACCCGGTCACGAAGGAGCCGATGGAGGATCCGCCGACCGAGAGTTATGTCTATGACTACCGAATGCACGACTTCGATGGAGTTTGGAAAGTAGTGGAGACGATCAGAATCGACAATGAATAGATGCCAACGCCGGCTGCTGTCCGGCGCCATGGTTGTGCTCCTCTTCGCGATGAGCAGCCAGGTGATTTCGGCACAGGAGGACCAACCTGTCCAGACGTTGAACCCTCCTTCCACCGACTCAGGGAGCATCGATCCGAACGATCCCTTCGGCTTCAACAAGCCGTATCCGGTCGCGGACCAGAGCATCGCCAACTGGTGGGACCGCAGGACTATCGACTGGCGGCTCCAGGCGCTGGTCAGGGATTCATACATCGACGTCTGGAAGGTGCGCACACGGGCGCTGCAACGCCTGGACGATAGCCTGCTGCCGACGGTGATGGCCGGTGATGCGCTTCAACGGCAGATGGACCGCCTCCAGCAGTTGCGCAGTCAAGGCCACGGCGAGCTTCTCACCGTGCAGCACAACTACGAGGTTTGGGAAGCAGTCGCCGACGAAGGTGTGGTGTACGACGCTTTCCTCAGCAAGAGCCACGACGCGGATCCACGCAACAGTAAGGCACTTGGCCCGGACTCCGCCCCTGAGTGGAATTACATTGCCTATCGACTGCAGCCGTTCGGAGATACCTGGAAAGTGGTCGATTCGGTAAGCATCGACAATCACGACCAGCTGCCAGTTCAGCCGAATGGCGGCCAGAGTGACTCCGGGCAGGACGATGCAGGCAATTAGTCCGTTGCGACTCGTGCGCGCATCGGCGCTTGCCTTGATCCTGTGCTTCAGCTGGACGAGCTGGGGGCTTGCGGAGTCAAACGGCGATGGCGGTCGGAACACGACCGTATCAACGCCGACGCCAGACGGCAGGGGCCAGATGAGCACGACCGTCACCGGCGACGGTGTGGACGCTCGGCGTGGGGACGTTCCGGGCGACCACGGTTACGGCCATCGCGATGTCATCTACAACGCGGGCGCGTTGCCGCGCGGCACTGGCGGGATCGGCGGTGGCACGGGGATTGGTTGTGTCGATGGGCCGTTGGTGTTGCCCCCCTACACCCGAGCGCTGCCGGCGCTCGTGATCGACTCAGGCCCACACGTGCAGGGCGTCGTCAACGTACCGACGTACTTCTGGATCAGTGCGCAGAACAGCGCCGTCGACGATTACTGGAAGCAGAACGGCAACTGGCAGCAGACGGTGTATGCGACCTACCAGGTTGCGCACCCCGGCCGGGACGCGATCACCGGCGAGCCAACCTGCTTCTGGACCACCTCACCGCTCATCCCAGTACAGCTGTATTACTGGCCCATCGAATACACCTGGGACTGGGGCGATGGCACGGACACGCAGACGACCATCTGCGGCGACAAGCAGAGTGTAGGCCGTTGCACGTTCGGCTTCGACGCACCCACCAACCGCATCACGCACAACTACGAGATCAGCTCGATCGCGCAGACCGATCAGGGCGGATTTCCGGTCTTCGTGACGATCACCTTCGCGATTGGCATGGGGATCGGTAGTGGCCACGTCATTTACATGGACCAGGTCGACGAGCCCGTCTGGCTGCACTACCCCGTGCGTGAGGTGGAGTCCCTGCTCACGGGGTAGCCACCGACACCGTCGCGGCACCGTCGGCTATCACGTTGTAGCGGCTGCGCGGGCTGGACCCTATAGCCCGTCGCTCGCTGCGCTTCCAACTTTGCGGCTTCTACCCGCAACACGGGCAGGACTTCTCCGCGAACAGCCGCATGGTGCGACGCACGTGCTCTGTTCTGGTACCCGGGTCACGGACTTGCAGGCGGAGATGGGTGATCAGGCCGGTTTCGCCGGGGACGATTTTCCAGGAGGTGATCGGTGCCGTATTCCACAGTGCCTGCAATGGGAACTGAAAAAGGCCCACCGCGACACTGCCCCCGCCTGGCAGGTCGACCCGATGCATTCCGGTTCCAGGTTGATCGTGAGCCAAGAAGTCCGGTGGTATTTGTTGACGCGCAGTATCACGGCGTGATGACCGGATGTGTCCGAGAAACGAGATAGATTCTCAAAAGGAAATCAGGCGTTCACGGTCTCGCGGCAACGGAAGCCACGTCGTGCTCCAGTGGTGGACGATGATGCCGAGTGTGTTGCATCGAGCAGTCTCGGAAAGCAACTGTCTCAGTTGTCAACTGTCACTGGCCTCCACGGCGTAGCTGAGCGAATCACGGCGTTGCACATCACCAGCAGTTTGCGCATGCACGCCACCAGCGCCATCTTCTTCGGTTTGCCACTGGCGAGCAGGCGCTGGTAGAAGCCACGGATTTGCTCGTTGCAGTGCGCGGCTACGAGTGCGGCCATGTACAACACGGCGCGCACTGCTGAGCGGCCGCCCCACACTCGCCGCTTACCGTGGCGCTTGCCACTGTCGTCATTCAGCGGCGCGACACCGACCAGCTTGGCGATGGCTTTACGATCCAGTTGGCCCAATTCCGGCAATTGGCTCAGCAGCGTCGCCGACGTCACCGGGCCAATGCCTGGAATTGTGCGCAGCAGATCCTCGCGTTCACGCCACACCGGACTGTCGTGGATCTGACGCTGCAGATCGTCATCGATATCCGCCAGTTGCCGCCGCAGCCAGTCGATGTGTTCACCCAGCTGATCGCGCAGCGGCTCGGGCGCATCCTGCACCGCGGCGCTGATCAAGCGGTTCTGTTCGGCGGTCAGCATCTCCTGCAGCTGTCGACGGCGACTGACGAGCGCACGCATTGACCGCGTGGTGGCATCCGGCATGGCTCGCACGTCCGGCCGGATCGCCTCGCCGAAGCGCGCCAGGATCTGGGCATCGATACGGTCAGTCTTGGCCAACTGGCCCGTCGCACGTGCGAAATCGCGCACCTGGCGTGGGTTGGCGACTACCACCGGCAGCTCACGCGCCGCCAGTGCGGCCACCACCACCGCCTCATAGCCACCAGTGGCCTCGAGCACGATCCGCTCGGGCGCCAGCGCGACCAACTGCTCCACCAGTCCGTCCAGCTGCG
>JAFAPL010001109.1 GCA_019247135.1 Chloroflexota bacterium
CCAACCGTGTTGTACCGGACGGACTTGGCGCAGCTCGAACAGCAGCCCTGGTTCGAGGCGGCTCGCCGCACACTTGGCGCTGACGGTGTGCTGGGTGTCTGGCGCACGGGTGCCGCGATGACTCCAGAAGAAGCGATCAACTGTGCGCTGAACGATCAATCCCCTGGGGCTGTCCCGACGTAGCGGAACGCACCTGGCGCGGGGCGTTGTCAACGACCTGTTGTGTTCCGACGGCACACCTCGGGTTGGCGAAGCTGCTGCCAGGTACGCAGGCCCGCCATGAGCGACTGCCGCGTCGATCGACGGACCGCAACCCGCCGACCAGACAGACGCCACAGACCGATGGCGACTGCCACCAGCGCGCTACCGGCAGGCACGAGCGCTCCCATTGGCGGAATGCCCCCCGAACCGTGTGGCGCTCCTGTGGGTACCGGCCGCTGGGCGCGCGAGATCGGCTCGTCCGATTGCTCCTGGTCGATACGCCGCGCCCAAAGAAAGTGTGGTCGCAGGCTCAGATAGGCAATCTGGCCATCGTGGACGATCGCCGCCAACGAGCCGTCAAGGGGATCGACTCGGAGTTGTCGCGCGCCCGCGCGCCTCAGGCGGGCCGACCAGATGATCCATTCGCCCGGGGCGGGATCGCCAGCACTCGGCCCAATGGCCGGGTCACCCGCCAACTGGATCTGGAGTTGATCGGCAACCAGTCCTGCAGCCCACCGGCGGACCTCGCTCATCCCGACACACTCGCTGCCATCCTGGACGACCGCGTCCTGGCGAAAGAGCGTCATCAGCTGATCCACGTCACCAGCATTGACGGCGGCACTGAACGCCGCGACGACCGAAGCAGTTGACGAGTCCTGCGCCTGGGCCACCCGACCAGCCAAGCCCACCATCATGAGCACCACCCCTATGCACAGGAGGAGGAGGAGTGTTCGCGCCAGGAGGCATTGCCTGTGTCTCACAGCGGCTGCCCCGGCAAGTACACGACCGCGTTTAGCGGTCGGGACCTGGCGTGATCGCAATGGTGCCCTGGAAACAGGTGTTACCGGCTGCCTCGGGCCGCACCGGACTGCATTGGATGTCCCTGAATTGCACGTGCACCGTCTCGCCGGCGAGCCAGCCGCCCAGGACGACGCCGTCGAGCAGGGCGTGCTTCGTGGTGTTGTCATCGCCACCCTGCACGAGCGCTCGGAACGAGTGGTCGCCCGACTGGACCTCATACACAGCCGCGAGCTGTGTGACGTCGCCGAGTTGGCCGCGGTTATTGACGGGGACACTGGGGCCGAGGTTCGGGATGATCCCGCTCTGGTTGTAGATCAGGACTTGTCCAGCGAAGTTGAACGGTCCCGGGGCGTTGACGATCCCATCCCCGGTGACGATGCCCTGCATGTACGGCGCGCCCGGGTTCACCGTGATCCACTTCGTGAACGTCAGCGTGGCTCGATGCCCGTGCGCAGTTTCTCCTGTCTGGCTGGCCAGGACGCTCGGCCCGACTGCCGAGCCGCCAAACACCGCGGCCGCGAACAGGGCCGTCACGATCGTACGAGCCGTTCGTCCCCTCATGGGTCGCGCACCTCTCTCAATCGGAGTTGCATAAGGATCTAGCGGACGACTCCGGCGGACCAGGCGCAACCTACACACTTGACCAACGCACTCACCTACACACTTCCGCTGGGTGCTATACTCGGCGTCGCCAAGGTGGACCCCGAGCTGCACGCCGAGCACGCCACGGCTCCGCTCTGGAGCGGCGTCGGTCTCAGCGGCATGCTGCGCCGATACCGGTTCTCCAACGGCCTCACGCAAGAGACGCTCGCGCAGCGGGCGGGCCTCAGCGTAAGAGCCATTGCCGACCTTGAGCGCGGTGTGCGGAGGTACCCGTACCCTGACACGATTGAGCGTCTGGCCGCCGCGCTCGGACTCACCACCGAAGAGCGTCAGGCGCTGGCTCAGTCCGCTCAGCGCCCAGCTGGGCCGGCGCTTCTGACACGTGTGGCGTCACGCTCGCGATCCGATTGCTCCAACCTTCCACGACCGCTCACGTCGTTCGTTGGTCGCGAGGACGAGATCGAGCACGTTCTGGCACTGACCCGTGACGCGCGCCTGCTCACGCTGAGCGGACCTGCTGGTGTCGGGAAGACGCGCCTGGCGATCGAGGTCGGTCGGCGCAGTCGCTCGAGCGTGCACACCACCGTGTGTTTTGTGGATCTAGCTGCGGTCCGCGATGGGCGCCTGGTTGGCCAGGCGGTCATCACGGCGCTGGGCGGTCGCGATGTTCCGTCGCAGAGTTCGGTTGAGACGATCCGTTCGCTGGTTGGCAGCGATCGCACCCTGCTCCTGCTCGACAACTGCGAACGCGTCATCGACGCGGTCGCGGAGCTGGCCCGCGTCGTGCTGCGGGATATCGAGACGACGTCGATTCTGGCGACCAGCCGAGAACCGCTCGACGTGGAGGGCGAGGCGAGGTGGCTGGTCCCGCCGCTTGTTGAGACCGACAGTGCGCGCCTGTTCGTCGAACGGGCACGCCTTGTCGCCGCGGATTTTGCACCGACGGGTGAGGACGCAGTAGCGGTCGCAGAACTCTGTCGCACCCTGGACGGAGTGCCGCTGGCGATCGAGCTGGCAGCAGCCCGGGTGGCGTAATTGCCGGTCAACGAGATCCGCGCGCGACTAGAGAAGCCATTTGCGCTCCTGTCCCGACACACACGCAGTGCAGACCCGCGGTATCGTACGCTGGAAGCGGCCATCACCTGGCTATGACCTGCTAGCTGAGCCGGAGCGCACCGCGTTCGCTCGACTGTCCGTGTTTGCTGGCGGGTTTCAGCCGGCGGCTGCCGAGGACGTCGCCGAGTGCTCGTTTGAGCGGTTAGCTCGGCTGGTCGATAAGTCCATGCTGGTCGCCGGCACGGATACGCATGGTCGGGCTCGCTACCGACTTGTCCGACGGCAAAACCTCGCGCGGGCGAAATCGGCGATCCTGAGGGTGTGCTTGAACTGCTCTGGCTGCTGCTCACGGCCGTCGTGGCTTGGGTGCGCCCTCGCAACGATCTCGTGCTCG
>JAFAPL010001125.1 GCA_019247135.1 Chloroflexota bacterium
AGCAGCGAAGGGCGTGAGTGGCTGGATGCGCTCCTGCAGCTCAGGTCTGGACCGTGCAAGCCGGCGAATAAGGCAAGGGCACTAAACGGCGCAGGAGTTCTAGCGGTTCGGCTCGGGGACCTTAGCACCGCCCAGGAACTGTATCAAGAAAGCCTTGCAATCTGGCAGCGGCTGGAGACCAGACTCGGATTGGCATCTCTCTCAACAATCTGGGGATGCTAGCAGTGCACCGTGGTGACTACGAACAAGGGCGAGCGAGATTGGAGGAGTCGCTTGCGATTGGTCGTGCAGCCGGCAACCAGGTTTCTATAGCCACGGTAACGAACAACCTTGGCTACCTCTTCCAGGAGCAGAAGAGCTATTTGGACGCGGCTGGAGCGTACGCGAAGAGTGCAGCCGCCTATCGAGAACTCCGGGACAAGCTCGACACGGCTGCTGCGCTGTGCAATCACGCATATGCGCTGTTAGCACAGGGAGACGTAATTAGCGCTCGCGCGCTTTGCGAAGACAGCCTGGCCATCGCGCGCGATTTGCCTGACGCGAAAGCCATAGCATGGTCTTGCCTCGACCTTGCATTGGTGCACCTGCACCAGCAGGACTGGAACGGTGCGCAACTCCTACTCATGGAGAGTCTGAGGGCAGGTCACGGACTCGTTCACGCGCGCGCCGACGAGGCGAGAATCGCCTTTTGTTTGAAAGGACTCGCGCGGGTGGCAGCGGCGCAAGGAAGCCATGAGCGCGCGCTCCGCCTCTTTAGTGCATCGGAAGCGCTCCGTGTGGACCGGCAACGACCCAGAACGTGGAGTGGGACAGCGCTGTGGGCCGCACCCCCGTTCGATGCCGCCTCGGTGGAAGAATGGTTATCACGAGCGCGAGCCGAACTAGGAGCAGACGGATCGGCGGCGGCGGTTTCGGCGGGTCGCGCGATGTCCTTGCAACAAGCAGTCGCTTTCGCAGCACAACCGGACGCAGGATCGACGGGAATGGGGACAGACGAAGAGGGTTCAGTCAAATCGCACGACCCGACCGGGCCGCGATGGCCCGACTCTGCAAAGCGCGAGATCGTGAAGCGGTGAGTGGTCGGACCTCTCCATGCGCGACGGCTTCATGGCTTTAACTTTGATCGATCTATGGCGGGATTCTTGATCGATCGTTGACGGTATTCTGGAAAGCGGCGTAGCCTGGCGGACCGGGATGGGTTCGGATATCGATGCGGCGATCCTAACCAGTCTGTCAGAAGAGCAGCGGCGGCGGCAGCACGACCAGCGCACTCGTTAGTCTGCTTCGTTGCTGTGGTTCTCTCTTGCGCGACAGAGTTGCATGCACGAACCGCTACCGCTCACAACCAAGATCATGTGGGAACCGCCGAGTGGGCGATTAATGCAGCGCTACTCTGCCTGGATCCGGTTTGGAGGGACACGTGGCCCCATGCGAAGGTTTGGTACGTGCGTGCGTGCCGCTGCAATTTGCCTCGTGCTTCTATCCGCACTAGCGGAGGGAAGTCTTGGTGATGCAGAAGCTTTCATGAGTGTCTCCCGAGCAATTGAGGAAGTTCCCGCTGCTGCGGACCAATGACAACGGGTCCTGCCTGAGCGCGCTCACGCGGGAGCCGTACTGGGGATCGCGGCCTCCCGACCTGATGTCTGAGTCCTCTATGGTGCTGGGGTCTACATCGGTTCTGCGCACTTCAGCCTTCTACTCCTCTGTCGTATCGAAATAACAACGGTTTGGGTCAAGCAGATGGGGAGGGCCATCAGCGTCGGACCATGGAGCAAGTCGATGAATTCCACGAACCGCCTGCCGCCGAGCATGCTCCAGCACCCGGCGACCTGGTGGTTGAGACTGATGGAGTGTTGGTGCGCTATCGCGATCGGCACCTGGATGGCGCACTGGTCGAGGGTGAGTGGCATGAGGTCAAGTTGCGCGTGGTTGGTGGCTGGCAACACGGCCACCTGCAGCAGCCTAGCTATGTGGCGGCACGCCGCGGCGCGCTCGATGTGTCAAGTGGCATCCATGGGATGGAACGCCGGCCGACTTGCGCGCGGTGGTCGTCCTGGGCGATGGCGCCAATTGGATCTGGGAGCACATCGCTACCCAGTTTGGCAGCGAGCGCACCGAGATCGTCGACTGGTGTCACCCCACGGAGCGTAGTTCAGCGCGAACGCCACGCGTATGCAGTGTCCGACCTTGCAACCAGCAGCAGCCCCTCGGTTCTGGTTGAGGCGTCGGCCAAGCACCTGGTCCAGCACCGCATGAAGCGCGCAGGCAGCCGCTGGTCGGACCTCGGCGCACGTGTCATTCTCGACCTCCGCCGCGACCTCCCCAGCGGCCGCTCACTTGACCAGTTCGCTCGAGTCCTACAAACCTCAGTCAAACCCGCGGGTGCCTTTCGGCTTGACATGCGAGAAAGGCTGCGGTATTCCGGGTGCTTCGCGACAGGTCAGCAAATTCGGGCGCGCGGAGCGTTCGATATGGGGGAAACGGGGTGCAGCGAATCATTATTTTGGCGACGCTCGGCATAGTCGCGTGCATCGCCTTCCTACCGAGCCAGGCTTCGGCGCAACCCGAGACCCCCCTGACTGTTCGCTTCCTGGGTACCCCGCGCGGCGCCGCAACCTGGATCACCACGCCCGCGAAGCGGACGATCCTCGTTGACTGCGGTGATGTGGCATTCGGTCGCCAGCTGGTCCTACAGCTCCAGACACTCGCCGTACCAAGCATCGACGTCCTGGCGACGACGCAGGCCGCGCCCGAGCTCTACGGTGGCTGCATCGAGCTGCTCTCCCATTCGGTGGATCTGCCCGTTAGCTCCGTGTTGTTGAATGGGCAGACGGACCAGTCGTCTTCGCTGTGGCAAACCTTTTCATCGCTGCTCCCAAGCAGTCAGACGCTTCTGACTGCCGGGACCGTGCTCGATTGGGGCCCGAGCGCGAGCCGTGGCGATGTCACCGCGACAGTGCTCAATCCCGTCAACGCGGCGCAGCCGAGTCCGAACCAGTCCGACGATGGCGTGGTGCTGTCAATCGCGTTTGCCGGCAGGTCCCTCATGCTGGTAGGCGCCATCAGCGATGCCAGCGCATCTCGGCTTGCCGCGTCCGCGGCGGGCAGCGTGGACGTCATGGCTGTGGCCGCCCCCGGACTCGGTGGCCCTGCCGTCAGCGCGTTGTTGCAAGCATTTCAACCCGCAACGGTCGTGCTCACCTATGCGACGGTGCAAGGCTCACCTGGCGACGATACCCGAAGACTGTGGGCAAGCAATGGCAGCCGCGTCATGTCAACGCTCGACAATGGGACCATTACCGCCACGGTCGCCGACAGCGTGTCGTTCAAACCTTAGCCGGAGGCTCGATGGAAGGCGATAAGGGTCCAGGAAACGATCCGCCCAAACCGCGATCTCGAACCGACCAGCTCATTGAACTGGCGAGATCCACAACTGGTCTGGTGACGGCGATTACCGCGCTCGGCGGAGCCCTGGCGGGCGTTCTATGGTTTATTGTCAGTAAGCCCGAAATTGCCGTCGTCGTCCTTGCCGCGGCCGCGATTCTTGCCGTGTCCGCATGGCGCAAAAGCCGCCATGTGCCCATCGCGGCACTCGCTGGCGCCGCGGCCATTCGCGGACTCCAGCCGTTTGAGGAGCGAGACGCGGACCTCCTGACGTCGCTCAATCAACAAACGACGGAACTGTTGACCGCCGTTGGTGGTTCGGAGTTCAGGTATGGCCTGCTTTACGGGGACCCCAATTGCGGCAAAACCTCATTTGTTAAGGCACGTTTGATCCCCGCTTTCACGGCAGACGGGGGAAGAACAGGATACGTGGATGGGGTGGCGGAGCACGTTTCGAGCCTCGAGCAGCCGATCGTAGCCAAGATCTGCGAGGTGCTCGGCAGGCCCATGCACGACCGACGACTCGGAACGCTCCTGGATGACCTGCAAGACCGCGAGGTGCCGCGTGTGCTGATCGTATGGGACCGGTTCGACACGGTCGTCGGCCAATTTCCGGATCCAGTCGAGCGCGTGGGCAAGCTCAAGGAACTTGGCAGACTCGTGACTGATTCGAAACATCGTATACGGCTGTTGTTCGTGTGCAGTACTGGCTTTCACGAAACTGTTGCTCGCGACCTCGTCGCCGCGTTCGGAATGCGGGCGGACGACGAAAGAAAACTCGACCGACTGAAGACGCAAACCGCGATCGAGGTCCTCAAACAATTCGTGGACCACGACGCACGACTCGGTCTGCCTCGACTCAGCGGCGCAGTGTGCGAGCGAATTGGGCGCGGCCTCGCGGACAAGGGAACGGTTTGCCCCGCTGAATTGCAGATTGTGGCGGAGCAATTACGCGCGAATAAAGTGTACGACGAGGCCGGCCTGCTTGGGGTCGGCGACGTCCGCGGCGTGATCACCGCATTCATCGCCAGCCGCCTCAGCGCGCAGGGTACTCCAGGTGGCCTCGTCCGGGACGTTCTGTCGCTCCTCGCGGGCGCCTCCGACCATGCCGCGGCTTCGCCCGTTGCGCCAATGGGTCCAGACGATGTCGCGCAGGCGCTTGGCGCGGCGGACCACAAGGATCGGATCGACGCGATCAAAATGGTGCTGGACGATCTCGTCAAGGACGACCTGGCGGTGTGTCTGCCCCAGGGCAAGTACATGCTGGTCCATGAGTACATGCGGCCCAACGTGATTGATGCGCTGAAGGGGTTGAAACCACCGGCTCCGAGCCTCCTGGACCGGATCCTGGCGGTTGGACCAACGATCGGGATGATCGCGGCGAGCGCCGCGGCAATCGCCGCCGTAGTGTTCGTCCTGGTTTCGTGGTTCACGTGGGGTCCGCATCAACGAAGCACGCTGCCAGGCCCGAAGCTGGTGTATTCCGGGCGCGTGGCGTTCGATCCGCACGATAGGTATGTCCTGGCACAGGTCACACCGCCCGATTCGATCCTCGTATGGGATCGGTTCAATCCTCAAGCGGACGCAACGTCGCTCAACTGCGGCACCAATCCGAGTTTGCTGACCATGGATTTTCCGAGCGGTCTCGGTCACGGTGCGGCATTGCAATCCGCCGAATTCAGCCAGGACGGCCAGTCTGTGCGCGCCATCGGCACCAGCATCTCCGACGGGCGACTCTGGATCCTGACCTGGTCACTGGGAGCGCTGTGCAACCCACCAACACTCCTCGCCGGAGACTATCCCAGTCATGCCGACTCAGGCGCGACATGCGCGGCGCAGGATGTGGCGTATAACGAGACGCTGCAGAAGGCTGCTGTCGCCTACGACGCTGTCTCGGGCACCGATGCCGCTGAGACGTGCCATTTGATTGCCCTACTCCCGGTCGAGCAGGCAACAGAAATCGGCCAGAGTTCAGGGGCAAGTCTGCGCGAACTGGGGCGTCGGACGACGTACACGCCAATCACACTTGCATTTGAACCGGTGTCGGGCAGCCTGCTGGTCCTGACACAGGGAAGCGACCAGCAGCAGTACTCTGAAGGGTTCGACATGCAACTGAGGGCCGGTACCCCTCGATCACTTCAACGACGCGGCGGATACGGGATCTTCATCGTGAACGGGCATATGAACGTGGTTGTCGAGGTTGACCCGTTCAAGAGCAGCCAACCCTTCTGGACGCGGCCACCGCTTTCGTGGTTTATGCCACAACAGGGATTGTTGATCGAAGATTGGGACTCGGATCTCAATCTGCTTCGCTTTTGGGTTTCGGGTGCGATTCAGGGCAATCGACCACCGGCCGGTTTCAGTGCAGACGGTAAATGGCTCGTGGTCATTCGCGATGGCGCCGATCAACCGGTGTACGAGATGACGAGCGAGCTGGCCGGCTACAACGTTCCGACAGTACCCCTCCCATTCCTCAACTGACGCCCCTATCCGCGCGCGATGGCATCACATGTGCTGCTCAGCGTCCCGATCGATCGCCCGACGACTGCTTGCTCGAGCGACTCGCCGATGGATGAGGTCGACTCGGCGTACGGATGCAGGCGTCCAGCCAAAACGCCCACGAAAGTGCAACCGGGGCCTGGACCCGCGCGGTCTGACGATCAGGCAGTGCTCGGGATCAGATGGTTGCGTCAAGGGGGACACTTGCAAGCCCAAATACACCGGGTGCTGGTGTCGTGTCTTCCGCGCGCGGAGACCGGCTGCCGGGCTTGCTACGTGATGCCGGCGGAGACCGCACGCCGTTTCGGAATCGGTTGCACAGCTGCGCACTTGGTGCGGACGCCTGACGACTGGCGCGCACAAGCCGAGCATTGGCGTTGTCTCGGGAGCAACGCATGCGTCGGTCAGCACGTCGGGCCCGCGTATAACCGGACGGTCTCCGGCCGACAACTTCCATGCACTGCCTGGACCAGGCACACCGTGCTGGACAGCCAGGTTGATGCCGTATATGCTCGGCTCGACAGGGTACTGAGGGGAGGGATTCGGCGATGCCCATCACAGGCTCAGTCGGGGACCAGGGCAACAATGTGCCTCGAGAGGTGCAGTACGTACAGGCGCTCCTGAATGTCCACCGCGCCGACACCGGCGCTGATGCGCTGGCATTGGACGGGATCGTCGGGCCGAAGACAATCAGCGCCATCCGGGACTTCCAGACTGCGGTAACGGGGCAGGTTGATGGATTAGTCGAACCCGGTAAGGCAGCCATCACTGCTCTAGAAACGTTGACGGCAGACATCGTTCCTGAGGTGAGGACCATCGGCTCGCTCGCACTGGTACTGTCCTGGGAGCCGGTTCAGGTGGAGCCTCAGCCGGTCGAGGAGCCCAGCCTGGACGACTCCGAGCTGATGACGCTGGTCGGTTCGATCCTCGACGCCTAGGAG
>JAFAPL010001133.1 GCA_019247135.1 Chloroflexota bacterium
ATGCGCGCGCCAGAGATCCGCTCGAAAAAGTCGAGGATCTTCTCGCGCTCGCGCCAGCAGTACAGAAATGGCGAGCTTGCGCCCAGATCGAGGGCCATCGAGCCAATGAACATCAGGTGCGACGCCAGTCGCGTCAGCTCAGCCAGCAGGACCCGCAGCACCGTCGCACGCTCAGGAATCTCACACGCGACCAGCTTTTCAACCGCCAACGCGTACGCCAGGTTGTTGCCGAGCGGGTTGAGATAGTCCATGCGGTCGGTCAGCACGACGCCCTGCACGTAGGTCTTGGACTCGAAGGTTTTCTCGATGCCCGTGTGCAGATAGCCGATCACGGGCTGGCAGTGGACGACGACTTCGCCGTCGAGGACCAGCTCCAGGCGCAGCACACCGTGCGTCGACGGATGCTGCGGACCCATGTTGAGGTGGAGCAGCTCTCGCTTGCCGTCGTCCTGTTGGCTGGCGACGTCGGTGCTCGCTGTGCTCGCTGTGCTCGCTCCGCTCGCGGTGCTCGCTGCGCTCGGGAATTCCTGGGTGCTGGTGCCAGGTGTACCTGGCTTGACGTCGACTTCAGCCTCGACCATATACCTCTCGCGTCACGGTGAAATCGACCGGTTCACTGCCGAGCGGTTCGGTGCGGCGCAACGGATGACCCTGCCACTCCTCGGGCAGCATGATGCGCACCATGCGCGGGTGTCCGTCGAACTGAATCCCGAACAGATCGAACAGCTCTCGTTCGTACCAGTTCGCGCCAGGCACGATTGCCGTCAGGCTGAGCGCCCGTCCATCCGTGCGTGTCTTGAGCCTGACGTGTGCGCGCCGATCCATCGAGTAGAACAGGTAGACCAGATCGAACCGATCCGTACGGCGTAGACGGTCCACCGCGGTCAGGTCGACGAAGCGCGCGTACCCGAGGTCGTTGCGAATGCGTGCGACCGTGTCGAGGAGTCCTTCCAGCGGGACTTCGACTGTCGGAATGCCGTCAGCCGGGACGGTTGCATCGGGAAACGTCTGGGTGATGACGTCGTCGACAACCGTCATGCGCCTGACGTGCCGTCGCTCTCGCGAGCGATGCCCACCCCGAACTCCACGGCGTGCCGCTGACGGCTATCCAGGGCGACCC
This sequence comes from Chloroflexota bacterium, assembly GCA_019247135.1. The sequence continues at coordinate 1,121 of JAFAPL010001133.1, forward strand.
GCTCTTTGAGTTTGATCAGGCCGTCGAGCAGCGCGTCGGGCGTGGGTGGGCAACCGGGCACGTAGACGTCGACCGGGACGATCTTGTCGACGCCCTGGACGAGCGCGTAGTTGTTGAACACGCCGGTACACGATGCGCAGTCACCCATGGCGATGACCCACTTGGGCTCGGGCATCTGGTCATACACCTCGCGCAGCGCGGGCGCCATCTTCTGCGAAACGCGCCCGGCGACGATCATCAGGTCAGCCTGGCGTGGCGAGGCACGAAAGACCTCCGAACCGAAGCGCGCCATGTCGAAGCGGGAGGCGCTGGCGCCCATCATTTCGATGGCGCAGCAGGCCAGGCCGAAGGTGACCGGCCACAGCGACGACTCGCGAGCCCAGTCCTCCAGTTTCGTGAGGACAAAGCCTGGTGCGCCGGAACGTTCCTGGCTCATCGCCACTCCAGTGCGCCGCGCTGGCGCGCATACACGTACCCCACCCCGAGGACGATGAAGAAACTCAGCACGGCCAGAACGCCGGTCCAGCCGAGGTTACGCAGCACGACAGCCCAGGGATAGAAGAAGAGTGCTTCGACATCGAAGATCAGAAACAGCATGCCCACCAGCGCGTATCTGACGGGCCAGCGAGTGAAGGTCGAAATGGGCTCTGAAACGCCGCTCTCGTATGGCCGGCCTTTGGCTGGCGTTGGATAGCGGGGGGCAAGGCGGCCCGTCAGGAGCATCATGACTCCGACGATCAGAACGGCCAGGATCAAGTAGATAGCGAGTGCGGGCACGAGGCAATCAGCACACAGGCGCAGCGAGACGTTGAGCCCGCCGCCGCGCCGCGGCAGGTACGTAACACAAGTATAGATCACGCCCCCTCAGGCACGCGGGTCTCACGCGGGTCTTGGGTTGGAGGAGTGGGCTGAGTTACGCTCTACGGTGTAGAGGGGGGCCGCTTTGAGGCGGAGTAGACCATGAAGGTCGGCGAGATCATGACGCGCAACGTCATCAGCGTCCCCGAGGACGCACCAGTGCGCGAAGTCGCTCGCGTGCTGGATAGCCATCGCATCAGTGGCGTACCGGTGACTGACGGCGATGGCCACATGGTAGGCCTGATCAGTGAGTACGACCTGATCGCCAAACCCGACGCGCATTCCGTCGGCGACGCGATGACGCGCGACGTCATCAGCGTCATGGAAGACACAGGCGTCGAGGAGGTGCGCTACCTGCTCGTCCAGCGGCGCATCAAACGCGTGCCAGTGCTGCGCGGGCAGAAGCTGGTCGGCATTGTCAGTCGCGCGGACCTGGTGCGCGAGATCGCGCTCACGTGGCTGTGCCAGGTGTGCGGCCACTCGGAGCGCGGCACCGAGCCACCAGGGGAGTGCCAGAAGTGTGGCACGCCGAGCGGGTTCGAGCCCCAGCACCACCCACCGGTGGGCGAGGGAGCCGAAATCGAAGCGGCGATCCACCGCCGCAAATGCCCGAGCTGCGGGCAGGAGATCTTCGCCTAGTGCAGGCCTGAGGCCGCCGACCCACTCCCCCCAACCCCCTCGCCCTGGCCAGGGCAAGGGGAAGATTCGTCGAAGAGGGGTCAAGGGGCTTTGCCTGCACCCCGCGTAGCAAAGCGGAGCGTGGGCCTTGAAATCCCCGCGGGGAGACGCGGCAAGGGGGTCACGGTTGGCCTCTTGCGAAGCGCCTGTCGAAATCCGCGCGGGCCATTCGTAGAGTTGGTGGGTCCACGCGCGGACCCGACAATCTTTACGGAGGACCCGTATGCGGTACCTACTGTTGATCGCCGGCGACGAGAACAAGCTGAACAACGGTCAGCGCACCGAGGCCTGGGGCACGTACACCCAGGACCTCGCCACGGGCAACAACCTGCGCGGCGGCGAGCGTCTGCGCCCGTCCACGTCCGCCACGACCGTCAGGCTCAACGGCGGCTCCCGCCTGGTTTCTGACGGCCCATACGCGGAGACGAAGGAACAGCTCGGCGGCTTTTACCTGATCGAAGCCACCGACCTCGACCAGGCCGTCGAACTCGCCAGCAAAATGCCGCATCTCGAGGATGGCGGCGTAGTCGAGATCCGTCCCATCTGGGATATGTGAGCATCGCGCCATGCTCGAAAGCCGTGACGGCCTGGAGGTAGCCACCGAGATCGAACGCGTCTTTCGCGCCGAGCACGGCCGCGTCATTGCCGGCCTGATTCGCGCGCTGGGCGATTTCGATCGGGCCGAAGAGGCGCTGCAGGACGCGTTCACGGTCGCGCTCGAACGCTGGCCACGCGACGGGATTCCTCCGAATCCCGGCGCCTGGCTGGCCATGACCGCCAAACGCAAGGCGATCGACGCCCATCGGCGGGAGATGCAACGCGCTGTCAAGTACGCCGCGCTCGCCTCAACTGACGTGGAGGAGGACACGGACATGCACGACGGCGCGCTCGCGCACGACGACCGTCTGCGGCTGATCTTTACCTGCTGTCACCCGGCGCTTTCGTTAGAGGCTCAGGTGGCGTTGACGCTGCGCACGCTCGGTGGGCTCTCGACCGGTGAAATCGCCAGGGCCCTGCTCGTGCCGGAGCCCACTCTCGGCCAGCGGCTCGTGCGCGCCAAGCGCAAGATCCGCGACGCGGGAATCCCGTACCAGGTGCCGCCTGACCACGCCTTGCCCGAACGGCTGACCGCCGTCCTGGCAGTTGTGTACCTGATCTTCAACGAAGGCTATTCGGCGACGTTCGCGGACTCGGTCGTTCGGCATGAGCTGTGCGCCGAGGCCATCCGCCTGGGTCGCGCCCTGCGCGAGCTCATGCCTGACGAGCCGGAGGTGGCCGGCCTGCTCGCGTTAATGCTGTTGCACGACGCCCGGCGGCAGGCGCGCACGAATGCCGACGGATTACCCGTGCTGCTCGAAGAACAGGACCGCGCACAGTGGGATGCCCCCGAAATCGCCGAAGGCAATGCACTCATCGAGCATGCACTCCGGGCGCGTCGTGCTGGCGTGTATCAGTTGCAGGCGGCGATCGCGGCGGTGCATTCCCAGGCGGTGACGTCCGAGGCGACGGATTGGCAAGAGATCGTCCACTTCCTGGCATTCTGCACGCGATCGAAATGA
>JAFAPL010001136.1 GCA_019247135.1 Chloroflexota bacterium
GTCCTAGCCCGAGCTGCCCTTGGACTTGGGACGCGAACGTCGCTGGCTCTGCGAGCCTGAAGCCCGCTTCAACGACGCGGTGCCCGCGCCGTCACCGTGGCCGCGCTTATCCTCTCGCCTTATGCCGACATACGGCCGAAAGTAGGAAATACGCGTCAGGACATCATTCGGGGATTCTGTACGGTAGCCCGACTCGGATGACGCGTGGGTGGTGCCAGGGGAAGGTCGAAGGGGCGGTCGTGGATCAGTTCACGGTGGTGGGGGCACACACCGCCCCGCCAGCGCGTCCTTGGCCTCTGCCACTATCGAGCATCGGAGGGTGTGGCGTGCGTCCGGGCGCCGAGATACACCAGCATCTCCCAGGCGTTCAGGGTGGCCTGGCTGATGAGCAGTAGGCTCACCGCCAACAGGCCGTGCATGGGCGCAGCGCCCGTCACCCAGGCCGCGATGCCGGTCCCCAGGAGAACTACGTAGGCGAGGGCCGGGAACAGGTCGCGTCGCCAGGGGTGGGGGAAGCCGACCCGAGGGCGTAGGCGGTGGCGAACCTGTCTGACGGCGGCAATGCTGCCTAGCAGCAGCAGCGCCAGCCCAAAGAGCGGCGGCGCGAGACCCGGCACCAGGCAGATGGCCGCGAGGAGCAGCAGCAGGAAGAACTGGCTGAACGTCTCGTGGGCGAGCAATCGGGCGTCTCCTGTTAGCGCGTCGAGGTGCATCGAGACCGAGACGAAGAGCAGACCAAGGAGGGTCGCCGACGACGAGCCCATGAGGGTATAGAACTCGTGCCAGGGCTGGATGGCCTGGTCGAAGGCGCTGGCCATCGGCTACCGGGCCCGGCGCGCGATGGCTGACGCACCCGCGCTCGGCACACGGCCATGGCCGGCTGATGGGGTGGTCATCAGGCGAGGGTGGCGTCGAGCCAGTCGAAGATGCGCTGGGCGCGCAGGCCGGGCGCCTTGGGTTCGCAGTGCAGGTCGGCGCCCTCAGCGCGCGTGAACGCGACCACCGTCTTGGGACCCGGCAGCGCCTGGTAGAGCTGCTCCGACTGGCCCGGCCAGAACTGCTCGCCCTCGGGGCTGGCAATCAGCATCGGGCAGCGGATCTGGTCCACGATGTCGTTGGTCAGCGCGTACTGCTTGACGGCGGTGTAGGTGTCGAAGGCCGAGCTAAAGCCGAAGGGTCGGCTACGGAACGCCAGGGTGGCCGCCGCCGCCGGGTCGCTGGCCAGGCCCTGCTGGAGCGCCTGATCGAAGGCGGTTTTGTTGCCGGCGTTGAACAGTTGCAAGAGCGGTGGCGGGAATTTAGCCAGCCCCCACGAGGTGGACACGTCCCAGACGCCGGGGTCGGCCACGGCGGCGGCCACGCGGTGCTCGAAGGCCACCGCCCGCGGCACCCAGTAGCCGCCCTGGCTGTCGCCCATGAGCGCGACGCGCGCCGGGTCGACCTCGGGCCGACTCAGCGCGTACTCGACGACGGGCGTGATCACCTGCTCCCAGTCGGGTCGGAAGGACAGCCCCTGGTCGACCAGGGCCAGCCCCTGGCCCGGCCCGTAGAAGGTCAGGCAGTTGTAACCGCGCTCGAGCGCCGGCGCGATGGCAACGGCCCAGGCGAAGGGCAACGAGCCGTCGCTGCCGTTGTTGAAGATGAGCACCGGCCGAGGCCGGCCCGAGTCGTCGACCTTGAAGAAGTAGCCAGGCAGGGTCGTGGCTTGGCGCGGGACCTGCGTGGACGTCGTGTCGGGGTACGGGATACGCACCTTCTCCATGGGCGGGTCCAGCAGGGCCGCGCCTTGGTCCCACAGCGCCTGCTGCCGCCGCCAGACGGGGGCGAAGCGCTCGGGTGCGCCCATCGCGTCCAGGAAGTAGGTGGCCGTGAAGGTGTACGTCGCGGCCTGCAGGTAGGCGTTGCGGGCACTGACGAGATGACCGGCCGCGGCAGCGGTGTCGCCAACGGCAGCGAACTGGTCGCCGGCGGCCGTAAACGCCTGGACCACGCTCGCCGGGTCGCCGTCCGTGATCTGGCTGGCGATGGCCAGGCACGAGCCGACGTCGACCAGGCCATAGCGGGCGAAGCCGAGCAGGGTCAGGAAGTTGTAGTTGAGCTCGGCATCCTGGAAGAAGGTGTCGGTCGAGCTCGGGGCGGCCGCGCCGGCCTCCGGCATCGCGGACACCCGTTGGGCCGCGGCCGAGCCAGCGAGGACGGGCGTCAGCAGCGTGCCGGCGCTCGCGACGGCGGATGCGCGGAGAAGGTATCGACGGTTCACAGGGGGCTCCTTTCGAGCAGCTGGGTCTCCAGCCGACGGACGCTCAGCAGCGGCAGGTTCAGGTCGTGCAGGCGGGCGAGCAGGCCGTACAGCGCGGCCTGGTCGACGACGTGGCCGTCGAACAGGGACGTGCCGGGCGCGGGGCAGCTGATCTCGAAGTCGCCGAACCACTCGGCCCAGCCTGGCTCCAGCTGGCCGCCCACGATGATCTGGTAGTGCGCGCCCACACCCTGGGGTGGGTGGTGATCGGGCATGCAGCGAGTGTCGGTCGAGTGCGCCCGCGCCGGCGTCACCCGAAGTGGTTATCGGGCGGGTTATCTATCGCTCTTCAGACCAGATCCAGCTGGCGCGCCCGGAGCAGGGCCTGCGTCCGGGTATGGGCGCCGAGCTTGTGCAGGATCCGGGCGACGTGCACCTTGGCCGTTTCAGGCGAGATCACCAGCTCCTCGGCCAGCTCGCGATTGGAGCGACCCTGTGCCAGCAGACGGAGCACCTCGCGCTCGCGCGCGGTGAGCAGGCCGACGGTCGGCGCCGCGCTCGGGTTCTCGAAGGCGCGCAGGAGCTGCCCGACGTCGCCGGCGTGCACGCGGTGGACGAGCGCGTCGCGCAAAAGTGCGTGCATCGCGGCGCCTTCCCGCACGAAGGTGCGGATGTAACCCTCCGGCGCGGCTCGTTCCAACGCCGGTTCGAGGGCACGGAGCGCCTCGGCCCGCTGTCCCTGCGCGTCGAGGGCGAGGGCGTCGAGCACATCGAGGGCAAGCACGTGCCCCTGGCGACCGGCCGCCGCGGCCGCCGCTCGTCGACGGTCGAATAGCGCTCGGGCACGGTCTGGCGAACCGAGCGCGATCCAGGCGCGCATGAGCATCTCGACCACGCGATCGTCCGCCAGGTAGCGGAGCAGCCCTTGGTCGTGGTCGGCGTCGGTGGCCCAGCGCCGCACGGCCCCGCCGTCGCCGCCCAGGAGCTGGGCCCACGCCCTGTCGGAGGCCAGGCCGCGGAGCACCACCCGGTTGTCCCAGGCGCGGGCGACGTCCTCCGCCCGCTCGACAGCCGCGAGCGCACCGTCCGGGTCGGCACGCGCCAGCTTCAGCTGGATAATGGCGATGTGGAGCGGGAACTGGTACGCGGCCTGGGCGGCGCGGGCCGCGACGCCGCGGGCTTCGTCGAGCATCGCCTCGGCCTCATCCAGGCGGTTCCACTCGCGGTAGATCTCGCTCAGCCGCACCGCCGCGTGCGCCCCCTCCAGCGAGGGCTGCGCCCCCACCACGCGCCGCGCCTGCTGAGCGTCGGCGGCGGCCCGATGGAGCTGGCCGGCGGCCAGGTGGCGGTGCGCGCTCGCGTTCAGCACCAGGCAGCGCAGCTCGGCATCCGCGTCCGGTCGCTGCTGCTGCTGCGCTTCGTGCACGACGGCCGCCGCCGCGCCGGGCTCCCCGCGCAGCGCCCAGGCGCGGCCGAGGGTGGCCAGCGCTTCCACGCGCAGGCGCCACTCGCCGCTCGGGATCGCCGCCGCGGCGCGCTGGCCACAGGCGATGGCCTCGTCGATCGCACCCCGCTGAATGGCCAGGCTCAAGCGGGCACGAGCGACGGCGCCGAGCAAGGCCGGGTCGCGCGCCGCGGTGGCGCTGTGCTCGGCCGCGTCCAGGGCGCGCAGCGCCTGCTTGGCCTCCTCGGCGCGCGCGCGGCGGACGAGCGCCAGGCCGTACTGATAGCTCAGCAGCGGATGGCGGGCGCGTACCGCCTCCGGCAGGGCGCCGAGCCAGCGGTACAGCGTGCCGTACTCGCCGCGCAGGCGGAGCGGCTCCATCCAGTCCTCGATCAGTCGCGCTGCCTGGTCCCACTCGCCCGCGCTCAGCGCGTGCTCGACGGCTTCCTCGCGCAGGCCATGGCGACCGCACCAGGCGCTGGCCCGCCGGTGCAGCTCGGGTACCAGCTCCGGTTCGCTCAGCCGTAGGTGGTGGTGGAGCACGTCTCGAAACAGATGGTGATATCGGTACCAGCCGCGCTGGTCGTCCAACGACACCAGGAAGAGGTTGTCGCGCTCGAGGCCCTCGAGCTCGGCCTGGCTGTCACCTCCGCCGGTGACAGCGTCGCACAGCGGCCCGGTGAGCCGATCGAGGACGGCGGTCTGGAGCAGGAACGCCTGGCGCGCCGTGGACTGCTGGCGGAGCACCTCCTCCACGAGATAGTCCAGCACGTGTCGGTTGCTGCCGGCGAAGGCGCCCAGGAAGCGGGTGGGGTCGGGCCGGTCCCGCA
>JAFAPL010000329.1 GCA_019247135.1 Chloroflexota bacterium
AGGGTCGCAACAGCCTGGCTGTAAGCCGCACCACACTCGTCACGTGACGCCTCACGTGACGCCCTACGTGACGCTTTCGGCCTCCACGTGACGCTCTGTGTCACGCTCTTTGTGTGCCGCAGGCTCGCGTGACGCCTCGCGTGACGCCCTACGTGACGCTCTGTGTGACGCTTGCGGATTACGTTGGCACGGGCGGAGGGTGGGGGCGGTGGGCCCGCGGCGCGGCCTCGCGGCCGCTTGGGAGCCTTCAGGCCCGCGGCGCGGCCTCGCGGCCGCTTGGGAGCCTTCAGGCCGACGAGACTTGAATTCGACCCAGGCGCCGAATAGCGTGGGTGCGAAGGGAACCGAAGGATACGAGTGCGCGCACAACCAGAGACCGCGATCCTCGCAGGGGTGCCGTTGTTCGCGCGTCTGCCCCACGAGGCCCTCGAGGACCTGTCGACGCGGCTACGACGGCGGCGTTATCGCCGCGGCGACGTCGTGTTTTATCAGGGCGATCCAGGCACCAGTCTGTGCATCGTGCAGGAGGGTCGGATCAAACTGGGACTGACGTCGTCAGAAGGGCGCGAGATCATCTTCGACCTGCTCGGTCCGGGTGACGTGTTCGGCGAGCTCGCGCTGGTCGACGGCGAACCCCGCTCGGCCGACGCCGCGGCCGTCGAACCCTCGGAGCTGCTGCTGCTCGATCGCGACGAGTTCCTCAGCTACCTGGTGCGGCGCCCCGAACTGGCTATTCAGATGCTCAGCACGCTCGCCTGGCGTCTGCGACGAGATGCGCAGCTGCTGCAAGACGCGGCCTTTCTGGACGTCCCCGCGCGCCTGGCGCGGACGATCTTGCGACTGGCCGGGTCCACAGACTCCGGTCAGCCGCGCGTGACCCCCCGCCTGACGCAGACTGATCTGGCGGGCATGGTCGGCACGACTCGCGAGACACTCAACAAATGGCTCGCCTTCTATCAGGACCAGGGCATGATTCGCTGGGACAAGGGTCGCATCACGGTGATCCGAGCCGACCAGCTCGAACGACGCATTCGCTAGCCGCGCACACGCTGCGCTGGTAGTGACCGAAGGAACGCGCATGACATCCTCCATCTCGGCACAGGCAGACCGGCGCAAGCGAACGCAGTGCTGCATCGCGGGCTGCGGACCCGCCGGCGCGCTTCTGGGCTACTTGCTCGCTCGCGCCGGCATCGACGTCGTCGTGCTCGAAAAGCACGCTGATTTTCTGAGAGATTTCCGCGGCGACACCATTCACCCGTCGACGCTCGAGATCCTCGATCAGCTCGGCCTCGCCGACCGGTTCTTGCAGCTACCGCACACACAGGTGAGTCACCTGGGGCTGCAGCTGACGCCAACGCTCAGACGAGATATCGACCTCACCCGGTTGCCGGGCCGATTCCCGTTCGTCGCCTTCGTTCCCCAGTGGGACTTTCTCAATTTTCTCACTCGCGAAGCGCAGCGCTACCCGACCTTTCATCTGCAGCTGGAGTCGGAAGCGACGGGCTTGCTATTCGGTGGCGACGGCCGGGTGGGGGGTGTCCGGTATTCGTCAGCTGGAGGCGAGTCGGAGATCCGCGCGCCGCTCACCGTGGGCGCGGATGGCCGCACGTCCGTCACCCGCGCCGCGGCGGGCCTGCAGCTCGAAGAGACGTCCCCGCCGATGGACGTGCTGTGGTTCCGCATCTCGCGTTCGCCGGATGACCCGGCGACCATGCAGCTGCAGGCCAGCCCCGGCCACTTCGTCGCCCTGATCGATCGTCGCGAGTACTGGCAAGTCGCCTGGATCATCCCCAAGGGCGCATTCGAGAGCCTGCAGCAAGCCGGTCTGGACGCGTTTCGCCAGACCGTGCGCGAGGTCGTACCGTCGCTCGGCGAACGCGTCGCGGAGCTGGGGGACTGGGAGCAGGTCAAGCTCCTGAGTGTCCGAGCGGACCGTCTCGAGCGCTGGTATCGCGATGGATACCTGGCCGTTGGCGATGCCGCGCACGCGATGTCGCCCATCGGCGGAGTGGGAATCAACATCGCCATCCTCGACGCGCTGGTCGCCGCGAACCTGTTGTGGCGGCCGCTGCGCCGAGGGGCCGTGACGACACGTGACCTGGCGCGCGTGCAGTACCGACGCGAGCTGCATGTCCGACTCATTCAGCGGATGCAGGCGGCGATTCAGGAGAACGTGTTGAAGCCAACGCTCGCGGGCGACGGCGCACCGACATTGCCGCCGCTCTTCCGGGCGGTGCTGAGCCTGCCTTTCTTGAGCGGCGTACCGCCGCGGCTGGTCGGGTATGGTCTGACGCGCCCGCGCGTGCGCGTACCCGAGCTCCTGCCCGCTACAGCTGGCCTCGCCTGAGTTACGCTGGCTGTGATGTCGCTCGACCGCGACGAGCTCTTGCGCGCGTACCGCTGGATGCTCGTGGCGCGGCGCATCGACGATTCGATGTGGAGCCTGCGTCGCCAGGGCAAGGGGCACTTCGTCGTTTCCTCCGCCGGTCACGAGGCCATCGGAGCGGCCGCGGGTCTTGCCACCGACCCGACCGTCGACTATCTCGCGCCCCACTATCGTGACCTGACGGCCTGCCTCGCGTGGGGCCTGGAGACGCGCGAAGTCCTGGCGCACTACTTCGGCCGCGCGAGCGACCCGTGCACTGGTGGTCGGCAGCCGTACGCGCACTGGGGCTCGTCCGAGCACCACATCATCTCGCAGGAAGGGCCCCAACCGAACGTGGTGACGCACGCGGTGGGTGTGGCATACGCCAACCGTCGACTGGATTCGACGGCTGTCGTGTGGATCGCGTTTGGCGACGGCGGCGCGCAGAAGGGCGAAGTGCACGAGGCGATGAATTTCGCCTCGATTCATCGACTCGGGGTCGTGTTTTGCGTCGAGAACAATCTGTACACGCAGTCGGTGCCGCTGCGCCTCGAGTCCTCGGTTCAGGATCTTTCGGCGCGGGCCCAGGCGTACGGGATGCCCGGTGTGACGGTCGACGGCATGGACCTGCTGGCCGTGTATCCGGCAGCGCGATCGGCTGTCGAACGCGCCCGGGCGGGTGACGGGCCGACGCTGATCGAGGCGAAGGCGTATCGCTACATGCCGAATACCTCCAACGACGACGACACGCGCTATCGCGGTCGGGAGGAGGTCGAGCGCTGGCGCGAGAAGGACCCGCTCAATCGCCTGCGCGCGCACCTCCTGGAGAGCGGCGCCGCGGACGAAAACGCGCTCAGCCGTGTGGAGTCCGAAGTGTCCGACGAGGTGGCGGAGGCCGTCGCGTGGGCGGAGGCGCAGCCCGACTCAGCGCCCGACGAGGTGCTGCGGCACACGTGGGCGGGCCGCGACGTGATCGTGCCCGGCTGGACCGGAGCCAGCCAGCGCGGCTCCCCACGCTAGCGCGGGCGCACCGCGACGGGTCAGTGCGAGGGCAGCCGGCTGCTCAGTCGAGCGACGAAAGCGCGGCTGGCTCGGCAGCGAGGGGGTGCAGCATCGCCTGACGCACGGTGCCAATCAGCTCGTCCGCGTCAAACGGCTTGGGAACCAGCGCGGCAACACCGAGCTCGTTTACCTCGAGCATGCGCGCCCAGGCACGCGGCACCATCAGAATCAGCCGGAGCCGGCGGGTCAGCTCCGCCAGGTGATCTCGATGCTCTTCGGCCAGCAGGCCGTCCATGCGCTGCCAGGCTACGAGCGCCACGTTGCAGTCGCTTCCGCCACACGACTCGAGAACCTCGTCGAGCGAATCGCAACGCTCGACGTCGTACTGCTCGGCAGCGAGCACGTCCACAATCGCCGAACGCAACGCGGCGTTCGGCTCCAACAGCAGGACGCGACCGCTTCCCGCGTGGCCTGAAGTGTCCAACACACCGAAAGCGTAGTCGCGTGGCCGCCGCCGGCCATAGATGTAACCCTACACATCTTGGCCGCCACGTACTCCGAGCGGGTGGGCCCAGCCCGCAATTCGGCGCGTCGAAGCCTGGATCTAACGGCGGGTATGTTCTCATCGGTCCAGTGCCGCTGCTTCGCCCAGCCCTGACGCTCGCGTGCGCATGGCTCGCGGCGGTCAATACTCGAGCCCCCTTGCTGGCGATCGGGCCGCTGCTGCCACTCGTTCTCGCCGACCTGCACATGTCCTTCACCGTGGCCGGCCTGCTGTCCGGGCTGCCGCTGCTGTTGATGGGCGCCTTCGGTCTGCCCGGCGGCTGGCTCGTGGACCGCGTCGGCGCTCGCTGGGTCATGATCGGTTCGCTCGCGGGCGTTACCTTCGCGGGCCTGGTGCGCGGCGTCGCGCCGAGCGAGCCTGTTCTGCTCGTCGGGACCGTCCTGCTCGGCGTCGCGATCGGAGTCCTGCAGCCGGCTCTACCGCGCGTCGCCCGCGACACGTTGCCGCGGCGCACCAACCTGGCGACCGCGATCTACTTCAACGGCCTGGTCCTTGGCGGTGCGGCGGGTCTGGCGCTCACTCCATGGCTGGTCAGCCTGGCGGGTCCAAGCGGGTGGCGGGGTGTTCTCGTCGGCTGGGCGGCCGTTGGCGCCGTGGCGATGCTCGGCTGGATCGCTCTCGGCACGGGCGGCCAGATCGAATTGCACGCTGGCCAATTGCGACTGGGCGACGTCTGGGCCGCATTGCAGTTGCCCGGCATGGCGGCGCTGACGCTCGCCATGGGAACGCAGAGCGCCATCTTCTACACGTTCGGCTCGTGGACCCCGACGTTCCTCGTCTCCCGCGGCTGGTCTCTTGCCGACGCGAGCCTGCCGGTGGCGACGCTGCCGTTGATGTCGATCGTGGCGAGTACGGTCGCCACACCGGCTGAGGCGCGCCTGGGTCGGCGTCGGGTGATCGCGATTTCGGGCATCGTGGTCGCGATTGGATTGGCCATCTTCCTGATCTGGCCCGACCAGACCGTATGGCTCGCGGCCATCAGCGCGGGACTGGGTACGACGTGGGCGTTTTCGGTGTGTATGGCTGCGCCGGCTGCGCTCGCGCCGGCTCGGCGGGTCGGGGTGACAGCGGGCGTGTTGCTGGCACTTGGCTACGGCGAAGCGACCTTGGGGCCGTTCGCGCTGGGGACGCTGCGCGATGCGTTCGGCTCGTATACGGTCGGCTGGGGACTGGCACTGGTGATGGCGCTGGTGCTGGCGGCGACCGCGCTGGGCATCCCTGCTCGGGTGAGCAGCGAAAGTTAGCAACGCTAATAATCTGCTGGTCGCGCGGGCACTACATGAGTGGCGCCGTGCTCTCCGCAGGGTTGCTGAGAACGCGCTTACCGCGGCTGCAGGACGGCTTGCGTCTGCGTCGTGCGTGCGACCAGTCGCCCGTCGTCGTCGCGCATCTCGGTATCGACGACGATCACCGTGCGTCCGACCTGCAGCGGCCTCGCGGTCGCGTGCACCTTGCCGCCGCGGACCGGGCGGAGGAAGTTGGTCTTGGATTCGATGGTGGTGGTGCCAGCGGCACCGTCAGGCAAGTTGAGAAAAGCGCAATAGCCGCCGATCGAGTCGGCCAGGGCCATGATCGCTCCGCCGTGCATCGTCCCGACCGTGGTACAGCGCGATGGATCCCAGGCAAGGGTCGCCTGCACTGCGTCTCTGCTGGCCACCACGTCGGCGAGGCCGAGTGTGGCCGCGAACGGCATGCGCGCGCGGAAGCTCTCCGTCTCATCCGCCGAGTCGGCCGCGGTGCTGCTCATATGGACGCAAGTTTATTCACGCGCCTGCCAGAACAAAAGTTCTATACTGAGGTACGTGGGTGCCCGCTGCCCGCGATGTCTGGAGCTGGAGGACGAAATCAATGAGCTGCGTCAACGTCTGGCCGCCGTGGGTCAGTTCGTGGTTGCCTCACCTGGACCCAACATAGGCCTGAACGTCGAGCGCGAACTGGCCCGCTGGCTGGCGGTCAATTCGCAGGCTGACGCCGCGAGTGGCTTCCGCGCTGGCTGGGCGCGTCTGGCGCGGCTAGTCTCCGCACGTTTGCGTGATTGGGAAGCGCGCTGGTTTCGGTCGATGCGCGAAAACGATCGCCTGCGTGCGCGGATTGGCATGCTGGTGAGCGAGATGAGTCGGCTGCGCGACCGCGGTTGAGTCCAGACGCTAGCGGTGGCTGGCGGTCGCCGTGGGCGCTGCTGGGCGCGGTGTGGCCGGCTTTGGCGTGGCCGGCGGCGGCGTCGGGGCAGCCGCTGGCTGGGTCGGCGCGAGGGTCGGTGGAACAGCCGGCGCGGACGTCGCGGTCGGGGGCGGGGGAACGGTGGGCTTTGGAATCGGCGTGTCGGTGAACCGGACCGTGGGTGTATCGGCCGCGCGTGCATTCACCACCGTGTGCGCATCGACGCTCGTCGGCACGGACGCCGCGGCGGGTGTCGGCGTCGACGGCGTGGTGGCAGCCGTCGTAGTCGTGCTGACGATCGGTGCCGTCGCGGCTGTGCCGGCCGTGGCCACTGGCGTTCGGGCTGGCGTGTCAGCGGTCGCGACGAGTGCGGCTGGCACTGCGTCGCTGCGTTGGGTCCGGATTGGCTCGGTCGCGACCGCGAGAACCGGCGGATTCGGCTGCCGCCAGACCGGCGGAATCGGCCGTGATGGCGCGGGCGGGATCAATGGGCGATCGCTGGCGGGTGGCTGGGCGTCGAAGTACGAGTACGCCGCCAGCGCCAGGCGGGCGATGGCAGTCGCGGCCGCGGTTTCGTCGGTCGTGTCCGATACGAGCACGGCAAGGGCGACTGTGGAGTTTGGTCCGTACAGAAGTCCGACGTCATTGACCACGCCCGGGAGATTGCCAGTCTTGTGCGCGACCTGGACCCCGTCAGGCAGAAGGCGCGGGATACGGTCGTTGACTCGCTGTCGCAGCAGCAGGTGGACCATGTCCGCGCTGTCGCCCGGGGACACCGCCCGACCGCGCGCCACCGTCTCGAGGAAGCTCTCCATGTCCAGCGCGGAGCTGGTCATCCGATCGAGGCTGTAATGCGTCGTGTCCATCCCGAGCACCCGTATCGAGGCATTGACTTCCGCCGCGCCAACGCGGCTGCCGAGCATCACCGCCGCCGTGTTGTCGCTCAGGGTGACCATGCGCTCGAGGGCTTCGGCCACGCTGAGGCTCTCGCCGACTCCGAGCTCCATCGTGCCCGCGTCATATGAGCGCGCCTCTTCGCTGATCGGCAGCTGCTCCGAGAACGAGATCCCCGAGTCGAAGACCGCGTACAGGATCGGCAGCTTGTACAGGCTCGCCGACTGCAGCTCGTCGGACCCGTTGAGCACCGCGCCCTTGCCGCTGCCGAGGTCTTTCACGGCGACCCCAACGTGCCCGTCCACGCCGCTCACGGCTTCGTCGAGCAGGCCGGCGAGCGTCGAATCGAGCTGAATCCCCGGGCTGGCCTGCCACTGGTGCATCAGCGGAGTCGCCGGCCGCTGCGCCGACGCGGACGCGTCGATCGGTGTTGCCGGCGTGGGTCCCTGAAGCATCGGCCCAGTCGCTGCCGAGTGGATCCCACCAGTCGAATCGGGCGCCTGGGAGGCTCGCACGGCCTGGGCGCCGCCGGCGAAATGAAGCCACACCGCGCCAATCCCGATCGCGCACAACGCCGCGATCGGAAGGACGAGCAAACGGGCTGTCGAACCACGCGGACGCTCTCGTACTGAGCCGCGGCTCGGCACGCCGCGGCTCGCGTACGGACGTTGGCCAGACATGCGGTGGTCCGGCGCAGTATAGGCGTCCCGGCCGCGCCGCTGGCTCAGTCGGGCAAGCTCATCGTCGAATGCCGCGACGTCGAGCGCGTCGTGCGGCGTGCCGTCGCATCCTTCGACGCCGAGCGACGACGGCTGGCCGCCACACGGTCCGTCTACCTGGTTGATCTCGAGCGCTGGCCGTACCGGCGCGCGGGCGGCGAATCGCTGAGGAACGCCTCAGGTTTGTGATCGCGAGCGTCGACGCACGAACAGGCCGGCGCCAATCAGCAGCGCACCAATGACCAATCCGAACTGGCCCACAGGCAGCCCGGCGCCGGCATCACCAGTGCGCGGTAGCGCGCTCGGCAGCTGGGCTGCGCCGCCGGCGGCCGCGCCCGCGACGGTCAAAG
>JAFAPL010000355.1 GCA_019247135.1 Chloroflexota bacterium
ACACAGCACCGTGTTGGCGCCAGTGTTGTAGCTGGTCTCCAGGATCATGGTGCCGGTCGCGCTCAACGGCGGGGAGGTGAGTGCGGCCAACTCGAGCTGGCTGTCGTAGGTGCCCGGGGCGGGCAGGTTGGCGGTCGCATTCGGGCGGTCTGCCTCGGCGGCGACCGTGACACCGGCGCGGCCGAGCGCTTCGATGAACAGGGTGCGCGCCCAGGAGGCCGGGTCGGGCACGCGGTAGATGGTCAGGCGTGGCCCGGCATCTGCCCCGATCGTGCCAGACACGAGCAGCAATTGCGGATCGGCCGGGTCAGCAGTAACGGTGAGCTTGACGTCCGAGCCGGCTTGGGTCATCACGTTCGACTGGACCCCGTACGCTGACGTGGACGGCCTCGCCGTGACCGATGCGGTGGCGCCTACGGCGGCCGGGGTGACGGTGAGGTCGAGCAGGTTGTCGTTGACGAAGATGGGCGGCACCGGCCCCTCATGACTGGTCTGGGTCTGCCACAGCCGGTCGTCGATGAGCACGTCGCCCTGGACCTGGGTGACGCCTTTGCTGGCGACCTGCGCAGCCAGGCTGTCCAGCCCGGCCAGGGGGTCGCCCGGCGGCAGGACCGCGTTCGGGGCGATGTCACCGTAGACGTGGTCGATGGCAGTGGCGGTGAACGACTGGTCGACCTGGCCCTGCATGGCACCGCGGCCGCCCAGCGTCAGGTCGCCCGAGGCGACCAGCACCAGGTTGCCGTTGACCACCCCGTCCTGGACGGGACTGGTGCTGTAGACCGGCGTGGTCGTTCGAGAGTCGGGGCCGAGGATGGCGTAGGCGGAGGCGATGGTGAAGTTCTTGGCGGTCGAGCCGGTGAAGACCAGTTCGTGCGGTCGATTCGCCAGCAGCACCTCGCCCGTCTTGAGGTCGGCAACCTCGTACAGCCAACGAGCGGTGGCGTAGGCCTCCTTGTCCATCACCTTTTGCGCCCCCACAGGAACGCTGCCCACCGGAGCGGAAGGTTCCGCGTGCATCGCGCCGGGTGCCATGACTACCAACGCCAGGGCCGTCGCGGACGCACTGATCGCGACCTGCTGGCGCCCCAGAATCCGCCGCATGTTCATTGGCTGCTCCCTTGTCTGTCGAACCGAAGCATCGTTTGCTCAGCATGACAGGCGCCCGGTGAGGCCGACAGCGTCACTGGCGTAACACAACCCGGACACTTGGCGGCAGTTGAGCTATGCTGGGGCCGCGAGCGCGTCTCGGAGGTGGCGAGGCGCTGACCCAACCTCCAGACCGTGGCCACGCGCGATCAATCCTCCGTCTTCGGCGCCCAACTCCGCGCACTCCGTCTCAGATCGGGGCTGAGCCAGGAGGCCCTGGCCGAGCGGGCCGGGCTGGGCACGGCCGCCGTGGCGGCGCTGGAGCGCGGTAGCCGCCGCTCACCGTATCCCGCCACGCTGGGCGCGCTGGCCGAGGCGCTCGGGCTCTCGCCCGAGGAGCGGAGCAGCTTAGTGGCCGCGGCGCGGCGGCCGATACTCGCCCAGGCAACTGCTGCATCGATCAAGCAGCGGCGTTCGCGGCTGCGGGCGCCGCTTGTCCGGCTGGTGGGCCGTGAGGCGGACCTGGCCACCGCACGCGCTCTGCTCGACGCGCCTGACGCGCCGGCGCGCGTGTTGACGATCGTCGGTCCGGGCGGTGTCGGCAAGAGCGCACTTGGCCTCCAGGTGGCCAGCGAGCTGTGGCAGCGCTTCGACGCGGCGTGGCTGGTCGAGCTCGCCCCTATCACGGAGCCGGCGCTGGTGGCCGAAACGGTGGCGGCGGCACTCGGTGTGCCGGACCATCCCAATCATTCAGCCCTCGACCGGCTGAGTCTTTTCCTCGAGTACACCCGCGGGCTGCTCGTGCTCGACAACTGCGAGCACGTGCTCGAGGCCTGCGGGCAGCTGGCCACGCGCCTGCTGCCTGAGTGCCCGAAGCTGCGCATCCTCGCCACCAGCCGCGAGCCGCTGCAGGTGCCGGGCGAGCGCGTCCTGCGGCTGGCGGCGTTGGCCGCGCCTGAGCCGCACGACGTCCTGACGGTGGATCAGCTGTGCGAGTACGCGGCGGTCCGGTTGTTCCTGGAGCGCGTCCACCTGTTCGCCCCGACGTTCCAGCTCACGCGGCGCAACGCGGACGCGGTCGCCCAGGTGTGCGCCCGGCTGGAGGGCATCCCGCTGGCGCTGGAGCTAGCCGCGGCCCGGCTCCAGGTGCTGTCGCTCGACCAGCTGGTGGCGCGGCTTGATCGGGTGTTCGCCATCCTCGGCGGCGGCCATCGGTCGGCGCCCACCCGCCAGCAGACGATGCGTGCCACGCTGGACTGGAGTTACGGACTGCTGACCGAACCGGAGCAGGCCGTGTTTCGCCGCCTGGCGGTCGTCGCCGGCAGTTGCGAGCTGGAGGCCGCCGAGGCGATCTGCCAGGCGGATGAGGTCGCGGTAGCGGAGGTCCTCGACCTGCTCGCTCGGTTGGTGAACAAGTCGCTCGTGCTCGTCGACAGCGGCGGCGCGGCGGCGCGCTACCGACTGCTCGAGCCGGTGCGCCAGTATGCCGAGCAGCAGCTCGCCGCATCCGGCGAGGAGCAGCCCGCCCGCGCCCGGCACGCGGCCTGGTATCTCGGGCTGGCCGAGCGGGCGCGGCCGGAGCTGGCCGGCCCAGACCAGGTGGCCTGGCTCGATCGTCTGCATCGCGAGCGGGATAACCTGCGCGCCGCCGTGCGCTGGCTACGCGAGCGGGACGATGGCGATGGCGAGCTGCGGCTGGTGACGGCGCTGGCGCGCTACTGGGAGGCGCGCGGGCAGCTGAACGAGGGGCGACGCGCCCTCGAAGCAGCCCTGGGCAGGTCACCGTCGAGCGACGTCCCGCCCTATCGTCGGCGCGACGCGCTGCAGGCGGCCGGCCAGCTCGCCCACTGGCAAGCCGACCTCGAGGCGGCGCAGGTGTTCCTCGAGGAGTGTTTGCGGCTCAGCCGCGAGCTCAACGACGACGCCGGTGTTGCCGAAGCGCTCACCTGGCTCGGCACCCTGGCTCGCCGGGCCGGCCGGTACGCGGAGTCGGCGGCGACGCTCGACGAGAGCACGGCCGCGCAGCGCGCTCTCGGCAACAGTCACGGGCTGGCTCGGGCACTGCTCACCTCGGGCGTGACCGCCACGCACATGGGGGACCTGGCGCGCGCCCGTTCGCTGCTCGAGGAGAGCCGCACGCTGTTCGGCCAGTTGGGGGACGTGCGGTTTATCGCCATGACCAGCACCATGCTCGGCGAGTGCCTGGCGGCCACTGGGGACGTACCCGGTGGCTCGCTCCTGCTCGCCGAGAGCCTGGTCGGGCACCGCCGGGTGGGCAATCTCGGCTTCCTCCACTTTGGCCTCTTCGCGCTGGCGGAGGCCGCGGCCGCGCAGGCGCGTCCGGTGCGGGCGGCGCGGTTGCTGGGCGCCTCGGAAGCGGTGCGGGAGAGCGTCGGGGCGGCACACGCGCTGATCAATCGCGAATCCCGCGACCGGCTCGTGGCGGCGGTGCTCGCACAGCTGGCCGAGGCCGAGTTCGACGCTGCCGTCGCCGCCGGGTACGGGCTAAGCGCCGACGAGGCGATCGACGAGGCGCTGGCCGACCTGCTGCCCGCCTCAGGCGAGCCGGGGACGACGGCCGCCGCCGCGGACAGCCGTCAGTTCACGCCGCGAGAACGCGAGGTCCTCGCGCTGCTGGTGCGCGGGTGCTCGGACCGGCAGATCGCCGAGGCGCTGTCGATCAGCGCGGCGACCGTGGGCGTGCACGTGCACCACCTGCTGCGGAAGCTGGACCTGCACTCGCGCTGGCAGGTGGCCGATTGGGCGCGCAACCAGGGGTACAGAAACTCTGTAGGTCGACCGCCCGAGACGGTCTAAAAAATACGCAGCCTCCGGATGGCAGGCGGATCATGCGGGCCGTAGGCTCGCAGCGATGCACGCAACCCTGGGCCGCTATGACCGCGTGAGCGCGTCGTCGGATGAGGTCATCCGGGTCGGGCGGCAGCTGGCCGCGGTGCTGAGCCAGGCGCCCGGGTTCGTGTCCTACGCCCTGCTGGACATGGGTGATGGGGTGCTGACCACGGTGAGCATCTTCGAGACCGAGGCCGAACTGGAGGAGGCCGATCGGCTGACCGCCGCCTGGGTCGCGGCACACCCGACACCCCTCACGCCGCCCACGGAGGCGGTCAGCGGCGAGATCCTCGTCCAGAAGGGCATGTAGCCAGTCGCACGCCAGTGTGCGGCTCCTGTTGCTGTCGCACCGGCCCGATGGGTGCCAGGCTGGTCGGGTGACGGGAGCGCCGGTGCCACGGGCTTGCCGAGGAGACGGATGATCGAGGCACACGAGCCTCCGTTGGTCGGCTCCCCCATTACCCGACGTCGGTTGCTGCTGTTGACCACCGCCGCGGTCGGGAGCGGGTTGCTGGCCGCGACGCGCGGCCCGCGGGTGGTCTCGGCCGCGGAGGCCCTGCAGGCCGCCCTGGCGGAGTCCACGCCACCGGCGGCTCTGGCACCCCGCCGCACCCTGGCCGAGCAGCTCGCCCCGCACGTTACCGCGCTGCCGGCCCAGGCCGAGCCCCTGTTCGGGCCGCTGACCGATATCGCCGCCGGCTGGGACGGCACGCTGTGGGCGATCGACGCCGCCGGCGCGCCCTACCAGTACGACCAGGCGCAGCAGACCTGGCACTTCTTCGGCCGCCCAGTCGACGCGGTCGCAGCCGCGCCAGGCGCGGGCACGTCGCGCGCATTCGACGGTCGCCAGCGATTGTGGATGGCGCCCGTGCTCGCATCCGGTGCCACGGCTGCGCCGACCAGCACCGCCACCGCCTCACGCACGCCGGGCCGGACGGCTACCCCCACGCCCACGGCGACCAACACGCCAGCGCACACGACCTCGCCAACCGCGACGCCGCTTCCGACCAGCACCGCCACCAGCTCGGCCACCCGCACCAGCAGCCCGACCGCGTCGCCGCCTGCCACGCCGACGTCGACCGCGACGGTAGTCGACACCACTGACACCCCGACGGCGACGGCCACCCCTGCCGAGGCAGCCGCGGCGCCCGGCGGCGTGCTCGTGTTCCGAGGCCCGGAGGTGGCGCTGGTGAGCGGGGCCGTGGCGACCGACGCCCCGGACCACGCTAGCGCCGACGCGGCCTCGGTCGCCCCCCGGTTGATCGCCGACGCGTGGCCGCATCTGCCCGCGTCGTTCAAGCTCGGGGTCGACGGCGCGGCCACTGTCGACGGCGTGCTGTACCTGTTCAAGGCGGGCCGCTTCGTGCGCGCCGACGGCGCCCGAGCCCCGTTCATCCTGGCGGACCTGCCGAACTGGCCACAGGCCGGGCCATGGAACGACGGCCTGGCTGACCTCGCGCTGGCGGTCGACGGCCGCCACATCGGGCTGGTCAAGGGCGACCAGCTCGTGCTGGTCGACCCCGTCGCCGAGACGGCCGCCCCGCCGGTCCCGCTGGGCACCTTGTTCGGCGGCGACCTCCTGGCCCGCCTGCGGGGTGGCCAGCTGGACGCCGTGCTCTACGCCGGTCCGGACAAGCCGGCGACGGCCCTCGCCGGCGCGGCCGCGTTCCAGTACGCCGGTCCCGGCGCTCCGCGGCCAAGCACCACCAGCTACTTGCCCCAGGCCTTCTCCGGCTGGCCGGCTGGCTGGCACCCGATGCTGCAGCACGCGCCCAGCGGCCGCCTTGACGCGCTGTGGGCCGCCACCCGCGACGGCGCCGTCCTGCACCATGACGGCACCGACTGGGGTCAAACGACGGGTCGCGCGGCGTCGGTGGCCGCCGGCGCCGACGGCAGCGTCTTCGCGGTCGGCGCCGACACGAACCAGCACCAGTTGCTCCGCCTGGACGGCACCGACTGGACGCTCGTCGCGGAGGCATCCGCGCCGCTGGCCCAGGTCGCGGTCGGCGACACGAGCCGCGTCTGGGTCCGCGACAGCACCAACCTTGTCCTACGGCTGGACCAGTCGGACACCACGCACCCGCGACTGACCGATGAGCCGCTGGTCGGGCAGGCGACGCACATCGACGCCAATGCCGACGGCACGGTCTGGAGCTGCGGTCAGGACGGCAACGCCTTGCGCTTCATCTCCGAGTCGAGCGCACCGCCGCAAGCGATCGCGACCGGGGGCGTGACGAAGGTGGCCAGCACGAGCTTTGGCAGTGCCCACTTCCTGGTGCAGCAGGGTGGCGCCGTTCAGGTCTACCAGTACGACTCGCCCTATGTCTTCAAGACCTCGGGAACCTACCAGTCGGGCCGCGACGCCACCAGCATCGCCCAGGGCCTGGGGCTCGTCTTTCTGCTCGACGTGGATCGCGCCGGCCCGGCGTTTGCGATCGTCGCCCTCGACGCCCACACCGGGGAGGAAGTCAGTGTCTCGGCGAGTGAGAGCGGGCGAATATACACACCGCCCGTCTTCGATCCCATCCAGGAACTGGTGTACGTCGGGGTGGCACCGCTCGATCTCGCCGACCAGACGCGCGGCGAGCTGCGCGCGCTGAACGCACGCGATCTGGGCGACGTGGTGTGGACGTACCCGACGCCAGCCGGCATCGACGCGGCACCCGCCCTCTCAGGCGGGCAGCTGTGCTTCGGTGACCGCAGTGGAACGCTCCACATGCTCGACACGAGCGGGGCCGGCCGGCCACCGACGCTCCGCTGGCAGTGGCAACTGTACCCAGCGTCGCTCGATCAGGGCTATCGAGACGCCATGCCGACTCCGATCCTGGCCAATGGGTACGTGTACGCGGTCATGTGGAATGCGCAACTGAGCGGCACCGGCGGGGCCCAAGCAAACAATCTGTCCGTTGCGATCGCGAGGTGTACCGCCCTTGATGGCAGCAACCAGGTCCTGGCGGCTGTTGGCGCCGGCGATGAGGGCGCTGCCTGGGAGTTGCGAAGTAACCAGACGCCTGCGCTGGGCCAGGCGCGATTCGACGGCGCCAGCAAGGCGGCGCTCTTCATCCCGTTCAACGCTCACCTGTGGGTGTTCAATGTCGAGGACCTGACGGGCTACCTGTCGACGCTTCCCGTCGTCAACGTGTACGAGGCCGCTGCTCAGATCGTCAGCAGCCCGATGTTCAGTAGCGGTGCTAACGTGTGGTTCGGCGACCGCGACGGCAAGCTGTATGGGCTCGACGGGGACCTCAATCCCGTTCCGCATACGCCGATCGCCGTCGGCCAAGGTGGAGGTGGCGCCTCACGCGGCCTGCTGACGAGGCCGGTCGAGTACCAGGGCTCGATCCTGTGCGCAGTCGCCGACGAGGAGCACGCCGGCCGGTTGGTCGCGTTCGATCGCGGTGCCGGCACCGTCCTGACGATCGACACCGGCCAGACCGCGATCGCGTCACTCTCAGAATCGGTCAATAACGGGGTGATCTACGCTGCTGGCACCTTCACGCTCGGCGGTCCCACCCGCTTCCTGGTGCCCCAGGCGCTTGGCATTCGCGTCGATCAGCTGGTGCAAGACCAGCGCGACTTCATCATCGAGTCGCAGCTGATGCAGGACTTCGACGGACCGTCCACGCCTGATGGCGTCGCCCGCTACCAGACCCACCTCACGATCGTGGACGAGCACAAGGCGCCACGGCCGCGGGAAGCAGTCAAGATCTGGGCCGATCAGCAGATGACCATCCTGGTGGATGGCCAGCGCTACACCGTCGGGCCGGCCGACCCGGAGTATGCCGCGGTTCAGACCGGCTTCGACGGCGCACTCGTGATAGTCAGTGGGTCGGTGACCAGCGACGCCAGCGACAAGCCGGACCTGTTCGCGCCGGCCCTCCGCGTGTGGGCGGACTTCATGGACCCGCACGAGCGGATCCTGGTGCAACCGGACCGTGAGTTCCACAATCGGCTGGCGACCGCGCATGCCACCCCCGGCGACGACGACCCGACGCGCGTGAATCTCCAGGGCGCGGCCGCCTACGGCAAGAAGCCACTGTTCAGCGCCGACCAGCAGAAGCAGGGCGCACCCGGGCAGATTGCTCAGGCCATCCAGAACATGACCAGCGCGGTCGGCGTTGGGACCGGCGGCGGCACCAGCGCGGTGGCCTGGGTGCGGCGCACGACCGACACGCCCGGACGGTACATCGCGTATGACGACCTGCCCGGCAGCAGCTACTCGGCGACCAACGTGCGCACCATGCGCTCCGCGGCGGTCGTCCAACCGCTCGGGTTGCATCTGTCGACCGGCGACAAGGGCGACCAGCCGCTCACCCGCGGTGAGCTGTCGCCGGCGGCGGCCGCCGCCGCCATCGACGCGCTGCAGGGGACCGACTGGAAAACGAGCGCCTATGCCACCCAGGCGGCCGGCCTGGGCGGGCGCCGCCTCGGCGACGCGTGGGGCGACTTCTGGGGCTGGATCAAGCAGGCGGTGGCGACGGTGACCGACGCGATCGTCAGCGTCGGCAACGACATTATGGTCGGCATCCGCTTCATCGTCGACGGCGTCGCGCACGTCTTCAATCAGATCCTGCACACGCTGGAGGACGTGGTCTCGGCGGTCGGCTCGTTTTTCAAGCAGCTCGCCATCGACATCGCCAACGCAATCGAGGCGCTGAGCGTCTTCTTCAACTTCGACGAGATCATCAAGACCCACAACATCCTCAAGCAGGAGCTGCTGGACCGTATCAATGGCGTGTCCGGCAACGCCGCCTACCCCGGCTTCGCCGCCGCGCTGGCTAACGTCAAGACCCCGCTGGACGGGTTCTTCAAGCTGGGCGAGAAGGCCATCAGCGATACGTTCAATGCGGTGGCTGATCAGATCGCCGGCGAGGGGCAGGCGACCGGCGGGCAGGGCGTGGCCCTGACCGGCCTCAAGGGGGCGGGCGCCACCGCCCACACCGCCTTCACGGTCAAGCCGCAGGGGGGCGGCACGCCCAGCTCCATGGCCCCGCAGTGCACCTGGGGCATGCAGAAATTCCAGTCCGGGTTGGGCGCAAGCAGCGGCGGCCAGGCGCTGGCTATCAGCCCGCGGGCTGAATCCGGGGACCCGGAGAACTTCTTCAAGGGCTTCCTCGAGCGCCTGACCGGCGACGGCGACCTGAACGCCCAGTGGGCCAAGCTGCAGGCCGGCGCGGCCAACCTGGGCGGCGCCTCGTCGACGGGCGACTTCCTGCGCGAAGCGGTGGCCGAACTGCTGCGGGCCGTGGCCTTGCTCCTGGACGGCGCCCTGGCGGTGGCCAACGCTTTCCTGGACGGCTTCCTGGGCCTGGTAGGTGACGTGATCGCGCGCCTGTTCGACCCGCACGAGGGGCTGCTCACACAACCGCTGGACATCCCCGTCCTGTCGTGGCTCTACCAGAAGCTGTTCGGCGAGCCCTTGACGATCCTCAACGCGATCACCCTGGTGGCCGCAATCCCGGTGACGTTCGTGTGGCGTCTGGCCAAAGGCCAGTGGCCTGCCCAGAGCCTGGGCACGGGGACCACGGCCACCGGGCGCCTCGGTGCCTTCCCGGCCCTGATCGAGCTGATGGGCATCCTGGGCGGCGTCGGCTCAATCCTGAACGGCATCCTCACCAGCGTTGCGGACGGCTCATCGCTGTTCACGTCCGGCTGGCAGTCCGGCTCGATCAATGCCCTCAAAGCAAACCTCGCCTCCGCCGTGCTCATGGTCTCGCTTGGCACCGCTGCCGTGTCTTTCCCATTGTTGGCCAGTACCAGCCCACCGAGCGCCTCGGACTGGACGAGCTGGGGCGTGGCCCTTGCCATCGCCCCGGCCAGCCTGCTCGGCGTGCCCGGTCTCTTCTTCGCCTTCAACGACATCTCGGAGCAGACCAAGCTCATCTTGCCCAAGATCGTGCCGTGGATCACGAGCATCCTCAACCTCGTCTTGCTGGGCGTCGCCTTGGTCGCCTACCTGCAGGCGCGACACCCCAGCGTCGCCGACGACGTTGCTTTCGGCTACACAGTCGCGGCGACCGTCCCTGGCATCTTCAACCCGGTGACCCTGTTTGGCGTATCCGGGGAGCTCATCATTGCCGCGGTCGACCTCTTCATGGGCGTGGCCGTGGGCGTGCTGATCATCCTCAAGGCGACGGGAGTGCTCGGCGCATCCGCGCTCGCCGGTCCAGGGCCGTCCGCCGCGGCGGTCGAGTCGTGATCGACGCGTATGAGTCGCCGGCATCGACTCAGCCGGGCTCGCGAACCAACCAATTTCCCTTCCTGGAGCGCATCATGCCTAGTGCTCGTCACGCGCCTCGTCGTTCCGCAGTGCTCCGCCCGGTGGCCGCACTTGCCCTGGCCGCGATCGTGGGTGCCCCAGGGGTGGGGCATGCGCAAACGCCGGCGCCCTCGGTGACCGGCGACCGAGTCCATGCCGCGGCCCAGCAGCTCGACCAGGTGGCGCACGATGTGCAGGCTAAGACCGCCGTCCCCGGCATGGCCATCGGCATCGTCTATGGCGACGAGGTCGTCTACCTGAAGGGGCTGGGCGTGCGCGAGGTGGGCCAGCCCGAGACAGTCGACGCCGACACCGTCTTCCAGCTCGCCTCCCTGTCCAAGCCGATCGCCTCGACCGTCGTGGCCGGCGTCGTCGGCAGCGGGCTGGCGAGCTGGGACGACCCGGTCGTCATGCACGACCCCGACTTCGCCCTGGCCGATTCCTCGATCACCCAATCTGTCACCCTGCGCGACATGTTCGCTCACCGCAGCGGGCTCTTCGATCACGCCGGCGACCTGCTCGAGGACCTTGGCTTCGACCGGGCCACGATCCTGCACCGCCTGCGTTACGTCCCGCTCGACAATCGCTTCCGGGCCGCCTATGCCTATACCAACTACGGCCTGACCGAAGCCGCGGTCGCCGCCGCCAGGGCGGCGACTACCACCTGGGAAGACCTGGCGGCGAGCCGGCTCTACCAACCGGCCGGCATGCCCAACACCAGCTCACACTACGCGGACTACCTGGCGGCGCCCAATCGGGCCGCGCTGCATGTGAAGGTTGGCAACACCTGGCAGCCGCGGGAGGGGCGTGACCCGGACGCGCAGTCGCCCGCCGGCGGCGTCAGCTCGACGGTACGCGACCTGACCCGCTGGCTGCGTCTGCAATTGAACGATGGCATGCTGGACGGCAAGCAGGTGATCGACGCGGACCCGCTCGCCGAGACGCACCGGCCGCAGATGATCATGCGCCCGCCGAGCAATCCGGCGACCGATCGTGCCAGCTTCTACGGCCTGGGCTGGAATGTGAGCTACGACGACCAGGGGGAGGTGCTGCTCGGCCACTCTGGTGCCTTCAATAGCGGCGCGGCAACCGCCGTCTACCTGCTCCCCGCCGACAAGCTGGGCATCGTGGTACTCACCAATGGTGCCCCGGTCGGGGCGCCAGAGGCGGTCGCGCTCAGCTTCCTGGACCTGGCGCGGTTTGGCAAGGTGCAGCGCGACTACCTCACCCTGCTGGCGCCGGTCTTCGCCGCCATTAATCAACCCCCGTACGGCAACGATGTCGACTGGACCAGACCGCCAGCCCAACCGCGTCCGGCCGCCGACCTGGGTGCCTACACCGGCACCTATCGCAACGATTTCTACGGCCCGGTCCAGATCCAGATAGCCGACGCGGGGCTCAGCATCGGGCTCGGACCGGACCTGCAGCCCTTTTCGCTGACGCACTTCGACGCTGACACGTTCACCTATCAGCCGGTGGGCGAGAACGCCTATGGCCCGAGCGGCGTCACGTTCAGCATGGGTGGTGACGGGACTGCGATCGGAATGCGCATCGACATCCTGGATCACGATGGCGAGGGCAACGTGACCGGGCTCGGGCAGTTCGCGCGGGACCAGGCGCCGTGACCGTCACCCGCCGCGCCCTCGTCGGCGCCCTGGTCGGCTACGGGTGGCTCGCAGCGGCCGGCCTCCAGGCTGGCGCCGCGAGCGTAGCGGCGCAGTCGGCTCCCCAGCAGATCCCGCGCTCGGCCGGCCCGCCGTCGGGGCGCGGCGATCAGGCCGCGCAAATCGTCGGACTTGCCCAGGACATCATGGCGCAGCTCGACCTGCGCGCCGTGATCGTGCGCGTGCTCGTCGACGGCCACGACCTCGTCACGCAGGCGCTTGGCGAATCGATGACCGGCGTCCCGGCCACGCCCGACATGCACTTCCGCAACGGGGCGGTGGCGATCTCCTATGTCGCCACCCTGCTCCTGCGCCTGGTCGATCGAGGCCTCGTCGGCCTCGACGATCCGCTGGCCACCTGGTTACCGGAGCTTCCGGCCTCCGATCGGGTCACGCTCCGCATGCTGGCCAACATGACCGCCGGGTACTACGACTACGTCCCGGACCCCGGCTTCACCAGCGCGTCCTACGCCGACCCTTTCCGCCAGTGGACGCCGCAGGAGCTCATCGCCGTCAGCACCGCCCAACCACATGTCTTCGAGCCGGGCTCCAACTGGGACTACGCGCACTCGAACTACGTGATCCTGGGGCAAGCCCTGGAGCAGATCACCAACCAACCCCTGGCCAGTCTGCTGCGGCAGCAAGTGCTGGGTCCCCTCGGTCTGCACCATACCGACGATCCCGGCACGGCCGCCATGCCCGACCCCGTCCTGCACGCGTTCAGCTCCGAGCGCCGCGCCGCGCTCGGCATCCCGGCCTCGGCCCGTTTCTACGAGGAGTCGACCTACTGGAACCCATCCTGGACGCTTGCTCAGGGCGCCATCCAGTACACCAACATCTACGACATGGCAGCGACGGCAGTCGCGGTCGGGACGGGCGTGCTCCTGTCGAAAGACTCGCACCAGGCGCAGGTCGACCCCGGCCTGCTCGGTTTCGGAGAGCCGCTGCCCGGCTGCAGCGGCTGCCGCACCCTCAACCCGTTCTACAACTACGGGCTGGGCGTGGTGCTCAACGGGCCATGGCTCCTGCAGAACCCGCTCTTCGGTGGCTACGCCGCGGTTGAGGCTTACTTGCCCTCGAAGCGGATCGCGATCGCGGTCGCCACGACGTTCGCCGAGGGGAGCTTCGACGCCAAGGGCAACTACCAGTCCAGTGGCGCGGCGCTGGCACTCTACTCGGGGATCGGCGCCTTGCTCGCGCCCGATGAAGCGCCGCCCCACCCGCCGGGGAGCGGCTGAGCGGAACATGAAACGCGCCGTCGAGATCCGCATTACGCCGCCGGGCACAAGACCTCACCCGGCGCGGCAGTGTGCACGTAAACGAGGGTGTGTCTTGTGGCTCAGGTGAGAAACTCCAACACTGCCCGCGTCGTCCTCTGTGGCTGTTCCAGTTGAGGCATGTGCCCCGCATTTCCGATGACTTCTACGCGACTGTGTCGGATCCTGGCGGCGAAGTGGTCGGCGTACCCGGCGGGCACCAGTTGTCCGCTCGCCCCACACGATCAGGGTGTCAGCGCTGATACGGTGTAGTCGTTTTGAGAGTCCACGCTCTTGTATCGGCCAGACAAACGTGCTTCTGCAGGCAATTGCCCAGGTGAGTCGGGCTGCGCCGATAGCTTGCCCGTCGTGGGCTTGTCGCCATTGATCCGGACTACGACGCGGAACCGTCGTATTGGGAGGATGACGCGAGGCACACGCACCCTCAAAGCGGCCGGCCCAGAGCGGCCCGATAAGCAATGGCTCCGGACACACCACTGGTCTGGAGTCGGCGGACATGCAGGAGCAGCGCTTGGTTGCATGTGACGCGAGGAACTCGCCAGGTCGCAATGAAGCGGGTAGACAGCAGATCCGAAGTCGGGCGCCCCATTTGAGGCGCAGATGCTCGAACCTTGCAGCCA
>JAFAPL010000398.1 GCA_019247135.1 Chloroflexota bacterium
ATTTGTTGCTCGCGGTGCCGCGGCGTCAGGGGCACGTGCGCGAGCACGTCGCGAATGCACACTTCAGATCTCTAAACGTCTGGTCGAGGCTGTTTTGGTGGCCCATGCTGGGAAGTTGCCACACCGCAACATGACCGAGCAGGCCCGAGAACGCCCGCGTTGTCTGTCTGGCGGGCGCTCCGCCGCGTAACTTCAGGACGTAGGTGTACGGACTGCTGCCAAGGTTGTTGATGGCGGATCGCCCTGGCGGGTTTCAAAACGACACCGCGGGCCTGGACTGTCAGGCCCGCGGCGGGTGTTGGCGGAGCGGCTTACTGGTTGATGTACTGGCCGATGCCGCCGAACTGGCCGATAACCGTGCTGGTGGCGTGGCTTGCGACGAAGAGGCCGTAGCCTGCCAGCGTGCCGGCGAGAACGAGGAACGAACGGACCTTGTGCATGAGTATGACTCCTGTGTGCGTTTGGGATGGTCCCACTTTGGGGTAGATTCAGCGGTCCGGCATCGTGAATGCACCGTATCTGCAGGCCGTATCTGGTAGCGCTCGTCGCGTCTACGGTGCGGGCATCCGTTGGACAGGAACACCGGGCCCACCGGCCCGTGCGGCGGTTGGCCGGCATTCTGGGCAGCAGCCGCTCAGGCGTGCTGTGGGTCGGACGAGCTCAGGCCGTGGGCCGTGGCCCAGCTGGCGATCTCGGTCCGCGAGCGCAGGCCGAGCTTGCTGCGGATGTTGTCGGCATGGGTGTCAGCGGTGCGCGGGGTGATCACCAGCCGCTCGGCGATCTCAGCGCTGGTCAGCCCTTGCGCGATCAGCGCGGCGACTTTTCGACGCCTGGGGCGCTCGCCGCCAGCTCCGCGGCGGCCGCGGCCAGTCGCTCGACTGTGAGGCCCTCCGCCCTGCCCAAGTAGACACGCCGACGTAGGTGAAGGCCGTCGCCGCCTCCAGCCACGTGTGCCAGGCCGAGCTGCCCACCTCGAGCGCTGGGCGCGCCCCTCGGTATACGTCAGGGTGGTGTGGTGGATCACCGGCGAGGGTGAGCAGGCCACACCAGGGCACGGTAGCACGGTCAATGGGGACGGTCCAGACGCCTCGCACACAGCCATGAATACGGCCCCCAGATACGGCCCATTCTCGATGGCGTGCTGCGCGGGCCGCCCGAGACTGGGTCCATCTCACACACCTGCGGGGGGTGTCTCCCATGCTTCTGGTTCGATCGAGGCTCGGTCTGCGCAGTGGTCTCCTGGCGCTGGCGCTTGGCGCAGCCGCGTTGAGTGCGCCCGTGCACGCCGACGGTGGCGTGCCGACTGTGCCGGTCGGCACCGGCCCGATCAGTCTGGCCGTCAACCCGACCACGAACCGCGTCTACGTCGCTAATGCGCTGAGCAACAGCGTATCGGTCATCGATGGCACCACCAACACCGTCACCGCTACGGTATCGGTGCCCCTGCCACCTGGCTTCGGTGGGGGTGTTGACATTAGCGGTGTGGCGGTCGACCCGAGCACCAATCGCGTGTATGTTGCCAATCGTTCGACCAGCAGGGTAACGGTCATCGACGGGACCACCAACAGCATCACCGCCATCGTCGCGGTCAGCGGTTCTCCACTGCACCTCGCGGTCAGTCCGACCACCAGCCGCGTCTACGTGACCAACGATGGCACCGACAGCGTGACCGTCATCGACGAGACGTCCAACACCATCGTCGGCAGCGTCGCGGTCGGGGCCCATCCACTCGACGTGGCAGTGAATCCGAGCACGAGCCGCGTCTATGTCACGAACGCCCTCAGCAACAGCGTATCCGTGATCGACGCAACGAGCAGCAGCATCGTGGGAACGGTTCCGGTGGGCTTGTCGCCATACGACGTGGCGGTCAACCCGAGCACCAATCGTGTCTATGTCAGCAATTACGACAGCAACAGTGTCTCCGTCATCGATGCGGCAACCAACAGCATCAGTGCGACGGTCGCGGTGGGCTCCAGCCCAGCCGGTGTCGCGGTGAACGCCACAACCAACCGCATCTACGTCGCAAATGCTGGGAGCGGGAGTGTCACGGTTATCGACGGAAGCACCAGCGGCATTGCCAGCACGGCCACGGTTGGCGTCTCGCCGCACGCGGTGGGAGTGAACCCGACGACCAACCGCGTCTACGTTGCCAACAATAGCGACAACACCGTCTCGGTCCTCGAGGCGGCTCCACCGGATACCACACCGCCGACCGCCAGGCCGACACAGAGCCCAGCCGCGAACGCGGCGGGGTGGAACACCGCCGACGTGATCGTCACCTGGAACTGGTCAGACAACCCGGGGGGCTCCGGGATCGATCCCGCCAACTGCACCTCTAGCAGCACCTCCAGCGGCGAAGGCACCCTGGCGCTGGCCGCAACTTGCAAGGACCTGGCCGGCAACACTGGCCACGCCTCCTACACCGTCAAAGTCGACAAGACGCGACCCAGCACCACCGCCACGCCCGTGCCCGGCACCCTGCTCAGTGGCTCGCCGCTGATCACCGTGACCGGAACAGCGACCGTCAAAGACGCTGCCGGCCAGACTCTTGGCACTCAGTCCTTCACCTGCTTCGATACCCAGGGGCTGAAGCTCACGCTGACCGCCACGGACAGCAACGGCAGTGGCGTCGCCAACCTGACCTACGCGGCGACTGGTGCTCAGGTGATTGCCGCCACCACGGTCAGCACAAGCACCGCCCAGCCAAACATCACCACACCGGGTGCGACCACGCTGACCTACTCGGCGACGGATGTGGCCGGCAATCAGGAGCACACCACGAGCCAGAGCACCATTATCGGCGCTGGCTACGCCTGCAGCGGGCCGAGCCCGTCCTTCAGCATGCCGGCTCATGGCACGCTGCTGATGACCGGCGCCGCCGCGAGCAACGGTCAGAGCTACCCCTTCAGCGCGAACATCCCGTTCTAGCCACACGTGCGCCATTGGCAGCCCGTGCAGACGACGTTCGCCGCCGGCAAGTAGTGGAGCGCCGGCGGCGAGCACGCCGCCACGTCTTGTTACCGCATCGCTTGCGGGTCGGCACGGTGGCGACATTGGACGGGCTGGTCGTCTCGCCAGCGGCGCGATGCAGTGCCTTCGCATGGCAGCACACCAGGGCACGCGTTGGGGCGAGCGTCTTCTTGGTATTGTGGCCCGCGGAGACGGATGGATCAGCGGATTCGTTTCTGCGAGGTCGATGGGTCGCGGGTGGCGTTCGCGACAGCCGGCCAGGGACCAGCCCTGGTTGTCGACACGGGCTGGGTGGGGCACCTGGAGTTCATGTGGCAGTCGCAGGCGTATCGGGACTTCTTTGAATCCCTGGCCCACACACGGACGATCGTCCGCTTCGATAAACCAGGTACCGGACTGTCCGATCGTGAGCGACGCGATTTCTCGATTGAAGTCGAGGTCCGGGCTCTGGAGGGCGTCATTGCCAGCCTCGGGTTGCGGACCTTCGATGTACTCGGCACGTCACAGGGCGGGCTGATCGCCGCGCTCCTGGCCCACCGTCACCCTCAACAAGTGTCCCGTTTGATCCTGTACGGCACCTGGGCGTGCGGCCAGGATCTGGCACCGGACGCGGTGAAGAGCTCTGTGCTGGCACTCATCCGCGCCCACTGGGGCCTGGGGTCACGAACGCTGGCGGACATCTTTCTCGCCGGTGAGGACGCGGCGGCGGCCGTCTGGTTCGCAGAATCACAACGTGTCGCTGCATCGGCGGACGTAGCCGCCAGTTTGCTGGAGGAGAGTTATCGGAGCGACATACGCGACATTCTGCCAACGTTGACCGTTCCGACGCTCGTCCTGCACCGGCAGGAGGACCGCGCGGTGCCGTTTCAGCTCGGTCGGGAAGTCGCGGCGCATATTCCTGGTGCCATATTCACGCCACTCCGTGGCATGGCCCACCTGCCGTATTTCGGCGAAACTGAACCCCTGCTCGTCGGGATAGGCGGCTTTCTCACCAACGAAGCGATTGTTCCACTCTCGCCGCGCGAGCGAGAAGTGGTCGCGCTGGTTGCACGGGGATTGACCAATCGCGAAATTGCCGAAGCGATGGTGATCAGTCAGCGAACAGCCGAGAACCATATGCAGCGTGTGCTCAACCGCCTGGGGCTGCGCTCGAGGGCGGAAGTTGTCGCCTGGGCCATCGAGCACGGGTTCACGTCAGCACGTTGAGTACAACAGTTGAGTAGGTTCGCTCAAGACCCGGCAAGCCGCTGTGCGTAGGCTGGCGCACAACCGAGTTGAAGAGGTCTGTCTGTATGCGATCCGAATCAGCAACGTCAACTCACGCCATTCAGGACCAATTGCCAAACCAGCCATGTTGGGGCTGCGGCCCGAACAACCCGCATGGTCTGCGGATCAAGAGCTACTGGTCAGGCGATACGACGGTCTGTACCTGGCAGCCGGAGCCGCATTACCAGGGATGGCCCGGAGTATTGAACGGCGGCGTTGTGGCAAGCCTGGTGGATTGCCATTGCGTATGCACCGCCATTTCCGACGCCGACAGAAACGACGGTCGTGGCGATCGACCTGTCGTTTTTGCCACCGGGTCGCTCACCATCAGCTACCTGCGTCCGGTACCGATCCATTCGCCAGTTGAGCTGACGGCGCGCATTACTGAACGTACGGCTCGAAAGTCACGGATCGAGTGCAGAGTCAATGCCAGCGGTGAGCTGTGCGCACGCGCAGAAGTCCTGGCGATTCGCGTTACAGATAAGCTCGACGGTCTTGCGCGGGTGACGCATGACTGATCGACGCCGCGGCATCGCGCTGACGCCCATGGAAACCCGTCGAGACGTCATCGTGCGGGCAGCGTTGCTGGCCGAGGAACTCGGGTATGAGGTGTTCTCCGTGCCGGAGGGCTGGGGGCTCAATTCGATCCCGGTGCTGACGGAGATTGCACTTCGCACTCGTCGGATCGGACTCGTCTCGGGAGTCCTGTCGGTCTGGGGCCGCAGCCCCGCCACACTGGCAATGACTGCCGCAACGCTCCACGATATGTCGGGTGGACGCTTCATTCTGGGGTTGGGCGCCAGTACGCGTGCCCTTGCGGAGGGTTTCCACGATATACCCTTCGTCCACGTAGCCGACAAATTGCGTGGAACCGTTAGCAGGGTCCGTGCACTGCTGGCGGGCGAAGCCCCCGAGCTGGCAAGCGTGCCGACAGCTCGTGCGATCCGACTCGGAGTTGCTCCAACGCCTGAGGTGCCTATCTGGCTGGCGGCGCTGAGCGATCGCAGTGTGCAGGTTGTCACCGAGCTCGCGGACGGTTGGCTGCCGCTCTATGTCGACCGTCAGAGACTGGCCGCCGTGGCCAGTCGATTGACATCCGAGCGATCGCACCAGCTGACAGTGGCCGCGGGACCATTGGCCGTTGCGGACGACGATCCGTTCGCTGCGCGCCAGGTCGCCGCATCCGTGACGGCCTGGTACCTTGCGGCCATGGGCGATGTGTACAGTCAATCGCTGTCCAATAACGGCTACGCTGCTGAGGTTGCTGCTGTGCGCGATGCTAACCCACGGCCTCGCCCGCAGGGTGGGGTGATTCCGCCGGAGGCCGAGCGGATTCTGGACGAGTTCACAGCCTGCGGTACACGCAATCAAGTCCGCGATCGACTCGAGTGCTGGGATCACGGCGTGGACATCACGATGGTCGGCTGCGCGCCGGGCCTACCCTGGCAGATGATCGAAAGCACGCTCTACGCCGCCGCGCCCCTTGACACATAGCGGCATGTTCAATGCTGCTGAGGTGTACTGGTCGGGGAGGGCGTACTGGTGGCGGCCGGCGTACTGGTCGGCACTGACGTGTTCGTCGGCGGCGTACTGGTCGAAGGTGGCGTAGCGGCCGGTGCGGTGCTGGTCGGAACAGGCGTGGCGGTCGCGGTGGACGTCGGCGTGACGGTCGGAGCTAGCGTATTCGTCGCAGCAGCCGCTGCCGTGATGGTCGGAACAGGCGTCATGCTCGCCGTTGGCGTGACGGTCGGACTGGATGTGGCGACCGCGGCGACACCAACTCCGACGTCGCGCACGATGACGTCATCGATCGCCGGGCCGCACGGCCCTGGCGTCGTGCTGGCAAACGTCAACGTGGTTGTCGTCCCCGAGCTCGGCGCAAGCGCCGTACCCAGCGTCGTTGCAGTCCAGCCCATGTTGGT
>JAFAPL010000511.1 GCA_019247135.1 Chloroflexota bacterium
AGTCCGCCGAGCTCGCTGTTGGCGCTGATGGAGTCGTCGCCGGTACCTACGTGCATGGTCTTCTGGAGAGCGCCGCCGTGCGGGATGCGCTCGTCCAGGCACTGGCGGCCCGCCGCGGCTTCGACTGGCGGCCGGAGCGTGCTGACACCGACCCGTACGATCGGATCGCACACGTGCTGGAAGTGTCGCTCGACCTCAGCTGGGCCCGATCTGTTGCTGTGGGCGGGTAAGCGCGCGCCGACCGCCACACGCGGGCTGCTCAGCCTGCTGCGCTCGTGATCGCCGCGCGCGTTCGCGCGTACACGTGGAGCGTGGCCGCGCCCACCTGCTCAACTGATGTGAGCTGCACGTCGCGTTCGGCGCCTGCGGGTTCGAACAAACGCGTGCCACTGCCCAGGATGATCGGAAACACAATCAGCCGAAATTCGTCGACCAGGTCGCGTTCGATCAACCGATGCACCAGGCTCGTGCTCCCGACCACGACAAGCTCTGCTGGATCGACAGCGCGCAAGTGCTCGATGGCGTGGAGCGCGTCACCTTCGAGCAACGTCGAATTGCTCCAGGCAGAGAGATCGCCCAAGGTTTGCGAGGCGACGAGCTTGCGCATGCGATTCATGCGCTGGGAAAACTCGTCAGTGCGGCGCGGCCAGAGGGTGGAGAAATGGTCCCACGTCCGCCGTCCGAGCACGAGTGCCCCCGAGTTCATGAGTGGTCCGAGCTTGAACTTGTCGCCCGCAACCGCCTCGGGCCCGAACTTGAATGCCCACCCGCCAAAAGCGCTCCCGTCGCTGCCGTCAGGGTCCTGAACCACCCCGTCGAGTGTGACGAACTGGATAACGATTACACGTCCCATGCCGTAACTACGAACGGCACGGTCCACTTTCGACAGCCCGCCCGCGGCGTACTCGGAAGTGGGAGCACCCGTGACAAATAACTCGGACAGGAGCCGGGGCGTTGACCCGACCGGCACATGCCCGCGTTACGTATACAGTGGGCGCGCAGGGACTCGAACCCCGGACCCCTTGCGTGTGATGCAAGTGCTCTAACCAACTGAGCTACGCGCCCGTAAGGCTCGGATTGTACGGCGGCGCAGGCGGCGCCAGCTAGATGGACGGGGACGCGAGGGGCTGCCACCGTCACTGAATGAGAGAGATGTGCATTCGGTTTCAACGAATGCTTTTTCAACCGGAGTTGTCGTGGAACAGGGATTTTGTCGAGGGTGCGACAGGTGGCGGCTAACCGAGGAGTTCGCGTTCAAGAATCGCGCACGCGGCCAGCGGCACTCACAGTGTCGTCACTGTTGTCGCGAGTGGTCGAAGCGGCATTATCTCGCGAACGGGCTCGCGTACTTGGAGCGCAACCGGCGCAACAACCCGCGATTGCGCGAGCGCTCCGCCGCGTACGTATTGGCTTATTTGCTCGAACATCGGTGTGTGGCGTGTGGTGAAGCCGACCCGACGGTGCTCGAGTTCAATCATCGAGATCCCAGCACGAAGGCCCGCAATATCGCTGACATGGTCCGTGCCGCTTGCGCAGTGTCGCGACTACAAACGGAGATCGACAAATGCGACGTGTTGTGCGCCAATTGCCACCAGCGCGCTACAGCGCAAGGGAGAAGCTCGCATTACAAGCGCCAAGGCGGCGAGCCACATAGTGCAAAGCCGTTCCGCGCCGCGGCGGATCGGAGACACCGCGAGGTCGTACTCGGCCGTCTTGCGTCTGCGACATGCGTCGACTGCGGCGAGACGGATCTCGCGGCGCTGCAGTTCGACCACATTCACCAGAAGTCCAGAGACTTGGGTGGCTCGTCGGTAGTGGATGCGCGCCAGGTCGCCTCGCGCGCGAACTGGACAGGTGCGAAGTGCGCTGCGCCAACTGTCATCGCCGTCGCACCGCTCTGGCACTCAAGTGGTACCGCGTGCGCTGTTGAGTACTTCTATTATCTCACGGGTCGGCCGAAAAAGCAGCGTGCTGAAGCCAGCTTTTCGCTCGGTTCTTTGGGCCCGTTCGGCTTCGAAGCAGTCGGCGTACTGTGGCCGAATGCTGCGCGAAGGGTGCTTTTTCACGGGCGAGCTGCAGATCAACTTCGCCGAGGGACAGGACCACGGGCAAGCGTTCGTGCTGTTGCACGCCGGCGCGGCGCGATGGCAGTACGGCCTCGCGCTGATCGAGGCGCTAACGCTTCGCTGGCACGTCTACGCGCCTGACTTTCGTGGGCACGGCAGCTCGGGCCGAGTGCGCGGCGCGCGCGGCCGCGCAGACCTGGGATACCAGCTCCAGAACTATGTCGACGATACGGCGGCGTTCATCGAACGCGCCGTTGGCGAAGCAGCCATCGTGTACGGGCATTCCCTGGGCGGCGAGGTTGGCGTCATGCTCGCTGCTCAGCATCCTGAGCTCGTGAGCGCATTGATCGTGGGCGATGCGCCACTCTCGACCGATCGGCACGCGACTGAAGAACCTGCGCACCGCGCGCAGAACGAGCTGTGGTATGCACTGGCGGGCCAGCCGGCGGAGGAGATCGAAACAGCGCTTCGAGCGATGCTGGTGCCCGTGCCTGGCACGGCGCAGCTCCGACCGGCCACCGAAGTGCTGGGCGAGGACAGCGAATGGTTTGCGCTGCAGGCCGCGACACTTCAACAGTTGGACCCGGGTGTACTCGGGGCGGTGCTGGCGGGGCCCGAGGTCATGCTCAGCGGCTACGAGCCGCGCGTGTTACTGCCCGCGATCGAGTGTCCGACGCTGCTGCTGCAAGCGGACCCGCACGGGCCGCTGGCAGGTGGCGTCCTCAGAGACGAGGAGGTGCGGCTGGGTCTCGCCTTGCTTCGCCACGGCCAGCACGTGCGACTGGACGGGATCGGCCATCCGTTGCACGGACCGGCGTGGCAGATGCC
This sequence comes from Chloroflexota bacterium, assembly GCA_019247135.1. The sequence goes on from JAFAPL010000511.1 coordinate 2,895, forward strand.
GCGCGTGCTCGCTGCGATCGAAGGCTTTCTTGCCGATCGGCAATAGCGCAGCACCGACCAATCGATCGCAAGGGCCGCACAGGCAGCTCAGCGTGATTGGAGGCTTTCTTGCCAATCGGCATAGCGCAAAACCAATCAGGTCGATGGCCAGGCAGCACAGGAAGCTCAGCGTGATCGAATGATTTCTTGCCGATCGGCATAGCGCAGAACCGATCAGTCGATCGCAAGGGCCACACAGGAAGCGCGGAATGATCGAAGGCTTGCTTGCCAAGCGGCGGTAGCGCAGCACCGATCAGTCGAATGGGAGCCTCGTGCGGAAGGCTCAGTGACGGCGCAAGGTTGTGCGGAAGCCATCGCGGCTGTCGTAGCCCCAGCGTGCGGCGGCGACGTCCAGAAGCAGCAGCAGGACGAGCGCGATGAAGAACGGTTCCATGAGCATGGTCACCTCATCCTCTTCAAAAGGTACGGCTGAATTGGGACACTTTCGGCCCGCGTTGAAGTCACGATCGCGCACGCGTCCAGGCGCGCCGCGAGCATCCGCAAGCCCGTAGCCGCGAGCTGTCGGACACGCGCCGGCTGGACCACCCGCGCGGCATCGACGCGAGACGCCAGGTGACGTCGGGCGTCGGCAACGAGCGCGTCGTGGTCGGCCTGGCGCAGGCGATCGGCGACGCGGTCACGCGCGAGCTCCTCCAGGTGCAGCATGAGTTTCAATACCTAACCTTCCATAGTCTTTTTAGTGGTTATACTGTAGTCGACGAGAGTCTAACCTGTCAATTTGTTGGTGGTGGTTACGCCTGCGCAGTACACTCGCCTGCCGGCCAGAAACACAAATGTCCTCTGAGTACGTCTTCGACCTCGATGCGGGTCGCCTCTGCCTCGACTTCGCCAATACCCTCAGCCCCAGCAGCGGCGAACACCTGAAGTCGTACGTCGATGTGCTGGCCTTCGCCCGCCAGGCGCAGCTTCTAACCCCGGATGAGGCCGATCGGTTGCAGCAGCGGAGCGAGCAGGAGCCTCACAAGGCCCGGCGTGCGCTTCAGGCGGCGCTTCAACTGCGCCACGCCATCCGTGAGATCTTTTTCGCCATCGCCGCCGGTGGCTCTGCCTCAGAAGAGGACGTCGCCGAGCTGAACCGTTACGTCGGCAGCAGTTTGGCGCACGCCCGGCTTGTGCCTGAGCGCACCGATGACGACGACGCAAGAACGAGCTACCGATGGGGATGGGCGGGCGACGACCTGGAGTGGCCGACCTGGCCGGTTTGCCGCTCCGCGGCCGACCTGCTTACGAATGACGCCGAGCTCAAGCTGGTGCGGCAGTGTGGTGGCTCCACGTGCGAGTGGCTGTTTCTCGACAACAGCAAGAACCGCAGTCGGCAGTGGTGCTCGATGCAGAGCTGCGGGAATCGTGAGAAGGCGCGGCGCCACTACCAGCGGCTCAGAGCCGCGCAGCACGGCGTTTCTTCACGCCGCTGAGCAACGCCAGGGCGGCAAAACGCGGGAGCGCCAGCTGACGTCGCCACCGCCACGGCTGAGTGATCAGTCGGTGCAGCCATTCGAGGTGCAGTCGCCGCACCCACACCGGCGCTCTGGGAACGTCGCCTGACAGGTAGTTGAAGACCCCGCCCACGCCGATGCCAACCGGGATCCCCAGGCCTTCGAGGTTGCGATCCAACCAGAACTCCTGTTTCGGCGCGCCGTACGCGACCAGCAGCACGTCGATTCGGCCCGCGCCGCGAATGGCCGCAAGCGTTTGCGAGTCAGCCTGGGGAAGAGGCGAGCCTGGTATGGCGCCGACGACCTGCAGGCCCGGGTACATGCCTTCGAGCACGCGCCCGGCCCGCATCCCCACATCGCCGTAACCGCCGAGCAGAAACCAGCGTTCCCGGCGCCGCGCCGATTCAGCGGCCAGGAGCAACACCACGTCGGTGCCCTGCACGTGCGCGCGCAGACGGTCCCCGCACACGCGGGCAGCGAGCAGGAGGCCAATGCCGTCCGGGATGTTCAGTCCGGCACGATTGAGCACGGCTCCAAACGACGGGTCGCGGCGGGCGAGCATGACGAACTCGGGATTCGGAGTTGTCACGACGCAGGGGCTCCGCGAGTCGATCGCGGCCCGAAGAATCTGGAGGCAGTCGGAGTACGTGACGTCGTCGATGCGCACACCGAGCACGTCGACGCTGCGCACGAGCCGATTGTGCGATACCCGCCTCAGGCCGCGAGCGCGCCTGGCAGTAGAATGCCCGCCGCGTGGCGGTGCTGCTGACCGGGCTCGGATATATCGGCGCCGCCCTCGCTCAACGACTCGCCGAACGTGGCGAGCGGGTGGTGGCGCTCGAGAATTTCTTCTGTACGCGGCGTGAATCGCTCGCGCACATACCCGCTCATCTGATCGAGGGTGACGTCGCCCGGCCGTCTGACGTCGCGCGCTTGTTCGACGCGGCGGCCGATGCCAGCGTTGTGTTTCACCTGGCCGCGCAGCCCAGCGCGGCCATCGCGGTCCGTGATCCCGAGACAACGGAACGGACGAACCTGACCGGTTCGCGCATCGTGCTGCAGGCAGCCGCCGATCGGGGCATACCGGTGGTGTTTGGTGGCAGTTTCCGCGTCTACGGCGATGCTTTCAGCGCACACGCGATCGTCACCGAAGAGACGCCGTACGGTCGCGTCGGCGACCTGTCGCATCTCAGCAAGATCTACGTCGAGCAGTTGGCCCGCATGGTCGGTGGCGAATTCGTGTCTGTACGACTCGGCGTCGTGTACGGCCTCTCGCCGGTGATGAAAACCGTCCCGGCTTTCATGACCGTGCCGAACCTGTTCTGCCAACGCGCCGCATGTGGCGAGGTGTTGCAGGTGCACGAGGATCGTCCGATGGCGTTCGTCCACGTAGGCGACGCTGTCGACGCGCTGCTGCTCGCAGCGGATCGCCTCGTCCGAACAGGGGGTTATCAGATCGTCAACGCCGCGCCCGAGGTGGTGCGCATCGGGCACCTCGCACGCGTAGTGCAGCAACTCGCACAGGCGCGCGGCCGGTCGGTGCGGATCCAGAGCGCATCCGCCTCACAAGCTTGCTTTTGCGTGTCGAGCAACCTCGAACGCTTTCAGCCGATGCACGCTGTTGCCGATAGCCTGGGCGAGGTGCTCGACTTCTTCCTCGAGGCCGCATGACGGTCCTCGTCACGGGCGCCTCCGGTCTGATTGGACGGCACACCGTCGAGGCGCTGGTCGAGCGCGGCGAATCGGTACGCACTTTTCAACGCGGCGAGCCGACGCACGCGCGGGTCGAGCACGTCGCGGGCGACGTCCGGACGGACACCGCCGCGCTGTGCGTTGCCGCGCGTGGCTGCCGAGCAATTGTGCACCTGGCCGGCCGCGGTGACGTGGGCGAGTCACGACGCGATCCCGCGGGCTACGCGCTGCTGAACGCGACAGGAGCGCTGCACGCGATCGAAGCGGCACGGGGCAGCGGGGCAGTTTTCGTGCTTGCGTCGAGCCAGCGCGTGTATCCGCTCGGCCCAGAGCGTCTCAAGGAACAATCCGCGCTCGCACCGGACAGCCCGTACGGCTACGCCAAGTGGGTTGCAGAGCTGTGGTGCCGTATGGCGAGCGAGCAGTTTGGCGTTACCACGACCGTGCTGCGGTTTTTCTCCGTGTACGGGCCAGGTCAGCAAGCCAACGGCGGCAGCGGAGTCGTCAGCA
>JAFAPL010000698.1 GCA_019247135.1 Chloroflexota bacterium
CGCCTGCTCACGCTCACCGGCGCCGGCGGGATCGGCAAGACGCGCCTGGCGCTCGAAGCGGCCCGGCGACGGGCGGGCGAAGACACCGATGGCACGGCACTCGTGGAGCTGGCCGCGCTGACGGATCCCGGACTGGTGCCGCAGGCGGTCGCCGCCGTGGTGGACGTGCGCGAGCAGCCGGGCCGCGCACTCCAGGACACGCTGGTGGCCAGCCTCCAACACCGGCAGCTGCTGCTGGTGCTCGACAACTGCGAGCATCTGATCGCGGCGTGCGCCGCAGTGGCTGAGGCGTTGCTGCGGGGCTGCGCCGGGCTGTGCATCCTGGCCACCAGCCGCGAGCCGCTGCGGGTGGCGGGCGAGACGACCTGGCGGGTGCCCTCCCTGTCGTTGCCCGGGCCGCTCGACGGCCAGCCAGTCGACGCGACGGTGCGCTCGGAGGCCGGGCGACTGTTCATCGAACGTGCCCAGGCGGCCCGCCCGGACTTCGCGTTGAGCGACCGGACCGCGCGCGCGGTGGCCGACGTGTGCCGGCGCCTGGACGGCATCCCCCTGGCCCTCGAGCTCGGAGCGGTGCGGGTCCGTGTTCTGGATATCGAGCACATCGCCGCCCGGCTCGACGACCGCTTCCATCTGCTCACCGGCGGCAGCCGCACCGCGCTGCGCCGTCAGCAGACGCTGCGGGGCACGGTCGACTGGAGCCACGATTTGCTGGCTGACGAGGAGCAGGTGCTGCTCCGCCGGCTATCGGTGTTTGCCGGTGGCTGGACCCTCGAGGCGGCCGAGGTGGTGTGTGCCGGCGCGCCGATTGAACGCGGCGATGTCCTCGACCTGCTCAGCGGGCTGGCGGACAAGTCGCTGGTCCTCGCCGAGGAGCAGAGCAGCGGACACATGCGGTACCGGATGCTGGACACCCTGCGGGAGTATGCGGCTGAGCGGCTGGCCCAGGCGGGGGAGAAACCAGACCTGCTGGAGCGCCAGGCGACCCATGTTCTGGCGCTAGCGGAGACCGCCGAGCTGCACCTGCACGGGCCTGAGCAGGCGGCCTGGCTCGAGCGATTGGAGCAGGAGCACGAGAATCTGCGGGCTGCCTTGCGCTGGTGCGTCGAGCACGGAAGTGCGGAACAGGGGCTGCGCTTGGGCGCCTCCCTCTGGCGGTTCTGGCACATACGCGGCCACCTGAGCGAAGGTCGCGAACAGTTGGCCGCAGTCCTCGCGCTTGCACGAGTGGGGATGCCCGTCGGGTCGCACATGGCGGCGCTGGCGGCGGCGTTGAATGGGGCCGGTGTTCTGGCCTTGCGGCAGTGCGACCTTGCCGCGGCGTGCTCTCTGCTCGAGCAGAGCCTGGCGATCCGCCGCGACCTGGGGGACCGGCGCGCGATCGCCAATTCGCTTGGCAACCTGGGGATTGTGGCAAAGGCGCAGGGTGACCGCGTACGGTCGCGCTCCCTGCACGAGGAGAGCCTGGCTATCAGGCGGGCGCTGGGGGACGAGTGGGGGATCGCCTTGGCGCTCCAGAACCTGGCCGAGGAGGCCCACGACCAACGTGACTATGGGCTGGTGCGCTCGCTTCTCGGCGAATGCCTGGAAATCAGGCGGGAACTGGGGGACCGGCGCGGGGTCGCGATGGCGCTCAGTGGTCTCGGTAGTGTTGCTCAGGACCAGGGCGACTATGCGCTGGCCGGGGCTCTGCTCGAGGAGAGCCTGGCAATAAGCCGGCGGCTACAAGACACACAGCTGATCGCCCTTGCGCTGGGCAACCTGGGAAAGCTTGCTCAGCAACAGGGCAACGTTGTGGTAGCGCGGTCTCGGCATGAGGAGAGCCTGGGGATCAGCCGGCAGGTGCGAGACCGCCGGGGGATCGCCATCGCGCTCGGCCATGTGGGGGTCTTGCTGCGGCACCAGGGCGACTATGCGCTGGCGCGGTTCCTGCTCGAGGAGAGCCTGGCCATGATGCGGGAGTTGGGGAGCCGGTGGGGGATCGCCGTGGCGCTCCACAATCTGGGAGAGGTCGCCGACTGCCAGGGTGATCCTGCGCTGGCGCAGGCACTCCACCTGGAGAGCCTGGCACACGCACGCGAGCTGGGGGACCGGCAGCTCGCAGCATCCGCCCTGGACAGCCTGGCGGGTGCCGCCGCGAGCCAAGGCCACGCGTGAACCACCGAGCTATGGGCTCCTCACCCACAAGCGGACCAGTTCGCGAGCCCGCCAGCCCTCCCGCCTCAGCGTCGCCTCCGCCCGCGCCCGCCGCCAGCCGGTGCCACGCGCGGACACGCTGCAAGCAGTGGCGAGCCGCTCGTCGGTCACGTTCGCTCCGTGAACACGCTGGCATGCAGCCCGGACGGCAAGACGCTGGCTTCGGGTGGCGGCTGCTGCGGACGGGACGGGACCGACGGCGCCGGTGGAACGCAAGCCACCGAGACCAACAGCGCCACAGCCAGCAGCGGCCGGG
>JAFAPL010000726.1 GCA_019247135.1 Chloroflexota bacterium
CGCGTTTTCGGGCATCGTCGCAACCAAGTACCAGAAGCCGGACGCGTCGCTGGAAGACGTGCGCCTCGAGCTTTCGACACAGGCTCGGTCCGACATCGCCAGCGTGGCGAATCTGCCGATTCAAACGAGCAGCGGGCAGACGGTGCCTTTGAGCTCGGTGGCAAACATCGTACTGACGTCTGGACCTACGCAGATCGACCGCCGCGATCGGCAGCGCGTCGTCACCGTGGGCGCGGATCTCGACACGGGTAAGACGCTGGGCCAGGTCTCGCCGGCGCTGCAGCGTGCCGTGAATGCGTTGCAGTTGCCGCCAGGGTACAGCGCGACGCTCGGCGGCTCGAGCGAACAGCAGAACCAGAGCTTCGGGCAGTTGTTCTCGGCGCTGGGTGCGTCCGTGCTCCTGGCGTACTTGCTGATGGCCGTGCTCTACAACTCGCTCGTCCATCCATTGGTGATTCTGTTCTCGTTGCCGATGGCCATCGGCGGCGCCATCTTCGGCTTGCTGATCTTCGGCTACACATTCAGCGTTTTCGCGATGATCGGCTTGATCCTGCTGGTCGGTTTAGCGATAAAGAACGGCATCCTGCTCGTCGACAGGACCAATCACAACCGAGCCCGCGGCATGGAAAAACGCGAGGCGCTCCTGGAAGCAGGTCCCGCGCGTTTGCGGCCGATCTTGATGACGAGCACGACGATCGCGTGCGCGCTGTTCCCGACGGCGCTGCGGTTCGGCGAAGGCGCGGAGCTGCGAGCGCCGTTGGCGGCCGTCGTTCTCGGCGGTGTGATCTCGTCGACCTTGCTCACCCTGGTGCTGGTGCCCGTCATGTACACGTTGCTGGACGGCTTGCCGAGCCGGATCTGGGGTATCCCCGCGGCGCTGTGGCCGCGTGGCGCGAGCCTGCGCGAGCTTCCTCAGGTGGCCGCGGCCCCACCTGCTCCAAATGGGCACACGCATCGCGAGCAGCCCGCGAAGCCCAGCGACGTCGAGCGCTAGCTCGCGCCGCTGGTAAAGCTCGGGGGCGTGAGTCACCCGGGCGAATCACTAACTCGCTGCCCCTGTGCTCGCGCCCGGCAGATCTCTCCGAGGGTTCAAGGGGCTTTGCCCCTTGAAAATCCCCGGCTGGCAAGCTGGCGGACTCCGTATATGCTCGCGCCAGTAGATCTCGCTGAGCCCTCCGTCGTTCGCCCAGACAGCGTAGCGACCGTGCTACTCTCCTGGCGCATGCCGGGTTCGCATTGGTTGATTACCGTGAGCCCGGAGAATTACGTGATCACTCACGGCATGCACTTCTCCGTGCTCGGCCTCCGCAGTCGGCACCGCAAGAAGGCGGAGCGTGTCGCGGTCGGTGATCGCGTCCTGTACTACGTGCTGCAGGAGCGCACGTTTCCGGCTACCGCGACCGTCACGTCCGCGTACTTCGAGGATCGCCACCCGACATGGATCAACAACGAGCGGCGCGACGATCCCTTTCCTTATCGCGTCCACACGCAGCCCAACATCGTCCTCGACGCCGCGGAAGGCCTGGATGCAGAAGCCATCGCCCCGCGCCTGCTGTACCTCAAACGCTGGCCACCCGAGCAGTGGTACCTGGCGCTGCAGGGCGATGTTCATCTGTTATCCGCTCAGGACTTCATGCTGATCGAACGCGAGATGCAGCGAGTGCTGGAGAGTCGTCGCTCACGCCGTGAACGCCCACCCCACGCCGCCTACGACCAGCCGCTGAGTCGCACGGCCAGTTAGTCAGGCCTCACGCGGCGCGCCCGGCAACAGGCTCGCCAGCAAGACTTCGGGCGCATCGCCTTTACACACGAACGCGTCGGCGCCAGCGGCGAGCGCCGCGCCTCGTTCTTCCGGGCGCGCGCAAAGCACGATGATCCGCGCACCAGGGCAGGCGCCGCGCAGCTGAGGGAGATCAAGCCCTGGTAGGCGCCAATCCAGCAGCAAGACGTCGGCGTCCGCGGTACTGATAGATCGGACCAGGCAGGCATACGTGGACGCCTGGGTTACGCAGCGGACCCGCGGGTGTTGTTCGAGCAAGAGGCGCAGGGCCGAACGCGCATGCGCCGCGGCGTCTGCTACGACGACGTCCACCTTTAGCTCAACTGGGTGACAGCAGGCTCGAGACACGGCTTTTGAAAGCCGAACAGAGCGAGGAAAACGGTCGAGTTCAGGCGCGGAGCAGAGTTGCCACTGCATGGCAGCTCTTTCAGGCGGCGCTCGTTGGCTGCTTCGTCGAGCAGCGCCTGGGCGCGGTCGCGAGCGCTCGCCGCGAGAATGTCTGGGTGGGTCAGCATGCTTCAAGCATGTTCCTCGTTCTCATTAATTGCGCCCTACGCCTGGCGGGTTGTGGACCTGCCCGGCTGGCCAGGAACGGTTAGACTGGCGGAACCTCGATGGGCTCGCCGACTCCAATCCGCATCGTCATCGCGGACGATCACGCCATGGTGCGCAGCGGATTGGCGGCGTTCCTCATGGTCAACGACGACTTCGAGCTGCTCGCCGAGGCGTCGAATGGTGCCGAGGCCGTGCGGATTTGCGCGCAGATGCGGCCGGATGTTGTCTTGATGGACCTGGTGATGCCGGGTGTCGATGGACCGACCGCGATTGCGGAGATTCGGGCTGCCAATCCGGACATTCAGATCATTGCGCTGACCAGCTTTCCAGAAGAGGACCTGGTGCAGCGGGCGCTCGGCGCGGGCGCCATCAGCTATTTGTTGAAAAATGTCGGCGCCGACGAGTTGGCCGAGGCCATTCGCGGGGCGCGGGTTGGTCGACCAACATTGGCGCCGGAGGCGACGCAGGCGTTGATCACCCGCACGCGGCAGCCTCAGCCGGCCTACGACCTTACCCCGCGCGAGCAGGAGGTCCTGGCGCTCATGGTCAAGGGGTTGAGCAATCCTGAGATCGCGCGTCAGCTCGTGGTTGGACGCTCGACGGCGAAGTTCCACGTGAGCAGCGTGCTCACGAAGCTGGGAGTGGGCAGTCGCACGGAAGCCGTTGCGCTGGCGCTCCAGCACAACCTCGTCTAGCCGCGCAGCGCTTCTCAGACGAGTTCAATAGGGCTTCGGGAACGGGGTGCCGTCTGCTCGGCTTCGGCCTAGGAGCTTGGCGCCCAGGCGTCGTAGACGGTCCGCGAAATCGACGCGATCAGCTGGTTGCCCGTCTCCGCGTCGTGAATCTTCTCCGTGAACACGGCGATGACCCACCGCGTCGGAACGCGGTCGACCGTCACGATGCCCACGTCGTTTGCCACGCCGTCGTACCAGCCACTCTTGTGCGCCACTCGCGCGTCAGGCGGCAGCATGCGGACGAGTTTGCTTCCGTCGGCGTTCTGCGCCAGCAGCGAGCGGATGTCGCCGCTCACCTGTGAATTCACCACCTGATCGGTCGCTACCAGCTCCAGCAGATGCGCCATGTTAGAGGGTGTCGTCTCATTCTCACCTGGATTGGCCGACGTTCGGCCGCCATCGAATAGATTGAGAAAACGAGTCCCGCCGAGGCCCAGTCGGGCCATCGTGTCATTGACGGACTGCTGATGAATGGCTTGTGCGATCTGGTTCGCGGCCGTATTGTCCGAGACCCCGATCATCGCGCGCGCCTCCGCCCGCAAGCTGTCGCTCCAGGTCAAGGAGCCCGCGCTGATCTGTCGCTCGAGCTCCACGAGGATCGGCAGCTTCATCACGCTCGCAGACGGAAACTCGTCGTCTGCGTGCCATGCCACGCGTTCGCCGGTGACGAGGTTCGTCGCCGTAAAACCGACGTGTGCGTCAGCGCCGGCGACGCTCTGGACCTGGGCGATGATGCGCTGCTGGAGCGCATTCGCCCTGGCCGCCGTCTGCTTCGGTTGTGGGCGAGCGATCGCGGCTGCGACCAGGTTCGTCTGCTGCGGAAGACGTAGCTGCTGCCCGACCGTGAGCTGATCAGCATTGTTCAACTGATTGAGTTTCACCATGTCGTCGATGTTGACGTGGTTCGCCTGGGCGATGTCCGAGAGGGTGTCGCCTGCTTTGACGGTGTACGCCGGGCCGGCGCTCGCGTTGCTCGCGTTGCTCGCGTTGGTCGCGCTTGTGCTCGTGCTCGATTGATCGAGCTGGAGCGACTGCCCGGCGATGATCACGTCCGGATTCTTGATGCTGTTGACGGCGATCAAGCGGTCGACTGGCACGCCAGTCCGAGCTGCGATGGCCAGGAGTGTGTCGCCGGTCTGGATCAAGTAGGCGCTCGGCGAAGCGGCGGCCGATGCGAAAGACTGCGCCGACAGGATCGCAAGGATGATGGCAGCAGCACCTGCAAGCAGCTGAATACGCCAACTGCGGAGTGGCAGGAAGAGGCGGGCGCGCTGTGACAGGCCTGGCGTGACCGGCTTTCGCCTGGGTGGCGCGCGGCGTGGAGCGCGGCGAACTGGGTGTGCGGGCACCGGGTCCAGCGTAGGCAAGGGCGCGTCACAGGCACCTTGCGAAGCCCTGCCCGGACGTTACGGCAGGATCGCAATCGATCGACAGAAGATTTGGACCGACGCAACAGTGCTCCGATCAGTTTTCAATCCGTTGGAGGCGCTCGCGCGTAGCACAGATAGTGAGCATGGCGACTGCCGCCTTAAATCCACATGCGTCGATCGACCGATATACTGCCGGCGCTGTGGAAATCGGGCTCGCGTTGGAGGGCGATAGCCCGACGCTCGCCGCGCGCAGAGCCATCCAGCAAGCGACGCAGGAAGACGCTGAGCTCGTTGCCGCGGTCGC
>JAFAPL010000773.1 GCA_019247135.1 Chloroflexota bacterium
TCGAATCCTGATATCGGGGATCACTTCGAGCGCATCAATCACCGACTTTCCTAACGCGCTGTCGAGCTGGTTGTTGGACATGAGCTCCCGCACGCGGTCAAACGAGATCGTGGCCTTCAGCTCCAAAAACGTTGCGAGCTCACGCAGCCCGGTTTGATGAGCGGGGACTGGAAACGGACCACGGTCTCGGGACCGCAGCGCCTGCAGCTTGATGCGTGCACACCGCCGGACCTATGGCCCACCGCGCCAGCCCCCGACTGTACCCCGTGTGGCCCGGCCACAGTGTGGCCCTATGGCCAGCCCGCCTTGACACCGTTGCGACGCTCTGGTAGCGTTCGGCGCGCGTCCGAACGGACGCATTTTCGGGCGAGATCCAGGGCGTCGGCCGTGTTTGCGGTTGGAGGCCGAGACGGCTCGATCCTGCCGGGGGGAAATTGTGCCGGGTCGGGCACTCGAGTCCATTCATCAAGAAGAGATAGACACACTTATCCGCAGTCCTCGCGGCGTGTCATGTCGGCTGCTGCGGCAGCCATGAGCAACAACGCCGCGGCGTTGCTGGGGGACGCGCAGCGCCACCGACCGTGGCTAATCGACGTGTGTACCCAGGATTTGCGACTGCTACTCCACGGAGCAGAGGAGGTTGAAAAAGGGCGGCCCGTTGATGATGCCGCCGGCACCGTATTTCGCCCATTGATAGTGCCGTAGTTCTGGCTGCGCAGCCGTACGGTTGCGTGTTTTGCCCATAAGGACAAGAGGGCCTATATGAGACTCACGAGAAGGCTAGCCGCCGCGAATCTCCTGGCGTTGGTCATAGTGGGTTGTCAAGCCGCCGCACCTGCAGCAGCGCCGCCCGCGGCACCTGCTGCCGCGAATAATGGCGCAGCTGCGCCAACGGCCGCTTCCGCGGCAGCCGCCGCCGCAGGGGCCGGGAATTGCGGCACCACGAAAGACGTTCGCATTGCCGTCGTCACGCATGGTCAGGCGACGTCGAACTTCTGGGCGGTCGTCCAGAATGGTGTCAAGCAAGCGCAGAAAGACCTGTGCATCAACGTTGAATACTCCTCGCCGGAGACATTCGACGTGGTTCGCATGGGAGAGCTCATCGACGCAGCCGTAGCCAAGAAACCAGACGGCTTGGTCGTGTCGATACCCGACGCGGATGCGCTGGGATCGCATATCAAGAAAGCGGTCGACGCCGGTATTCCAGTTGTATCCATGAACTCCGGCAGTGACGTCTTCCAGAAATTCGGCGTCCTGACGCACGTCGGATCTGATGAGGGCGTCGCCGGCCTCGCCGGCGGACGGCGTCTCGGCGGCCTAGGCGTGAAAAACGCGATCTGCGTCAACGATGAAGTCGGCAACACTGCTCTCGACACCCGCTGCGCGGGCTTTACGAAGGGACTGGCCGACACGGGCGCCACGATGAAAGTCCTGGCCGCACCGACCGGTGATCCGATTGGAGTCCAGAACGCGGTGGCCGCGGCATTGCAGGCTGACTCGACAATCGATGGTGTCGTCACCATGGGCCCGGACGGAGCTGTGCCAACGCTCAAGGCGATCAAAGCCGCCAATCGCTTACCGCAGGTCAAGATGGCGACCTTTGACCTTGGCCCGGACACGCTTCAAGCGGTGCAGAGTGGTGATATTCAATTCGCCATCGATCAGCAGCAGTACTTGCAGGGTTACCTGCCAGTTCTCTTGCTCATGCTCTACAAGCAGTATTTGCTGATGCCAGGTGGCGGGCAGGCGATCCTCAGCGGCCCCAATTTCGTGACGAAGGACACCGCTGCGACGGTTCTGTCACTCGCGCAGAACGGCATTCGGTAAGGGCGTGACCTCGGCGGCTGTCGCGTTCCGCAGGGATGAGCGAGTCCGACGAGTCGGCTGGCTCAGGCTCCTGATCGGCCGGCCCGAACTGGCGGCTGTACTCGGCGCCATCCTCGTTTGGCTGCTATTCGCCGCATGGGCGGGCACGCGTGGGTTCCTCACTATCGCCGGCACGGCCAATTACCTGGAAATCGCCGCTCAACTCGGCATCATCGGCTCGGTCGCATCGCTGTTGATCATTTCCGGGGAATTTGACCTCTCGATGGGTTCGATGATCGGTGCGACCGGAATGATTCTCGCGCTGGCCATCAGCCACTTTAACGCTCCAGTGTGGCTGGGGGTGGTGGCTGCGTTTGCATTCGCATTGACCGTCGGCTTCATCAATGGGTTTCTCGTGGTCAGGACGGGGCTGCCATCCTTCATCATTACCCTCGCAGGTTTCTTCGGCCTGCGAGGGCTGGCGCTGGCGATGGCTCGTCTTCTGACTGGGACTACCGTCGTCGGTCAATTGGAACCACACACCGCCGGCAACTTTGTCACAACGCTGTTTACCGCCAACATCAATGGGTTCTCCATCGCTATCGTCTGGTGGGCTGTCGTCGCGACGCTCTGTCACTATGTGTTGACACGCACTCAGTTGGGCAACTGGATCTTTGGCTGCGGCGGATCCGCCAGTCAGGCCCGAAATCTGGGCGTACCGGTCGAGCGTGTGAAAATCGTCCTGTTCATGTGCACGGCTTCGGCAGCCTGTCTGCTTGCGGTGATCCAGGTATTGGACGTCGGCAGCGCAGACGCGAACCGCGGCGTCCAGAAGGAGTTCGAAGCCATCATAACTGCTGTGATCGGTGGCACCCTTTTGAGCGGTGGCTACGGTACGGTCATTGGCACTGTCTTCGGCGCATTGACTCTGGCGATCACGCAGCAAGGTCTGTTTTTCGCCGCGGTCGACGCCGAGTGGTATCGCGTGAGCCTCGCCGCGATCTTACTGAGCGCCGTCCTGCTCAACCAGTACGTCCGGACGCGGGCGATGCGGACTCGGCAATGACGGAAGCAGCTCTGGACCGCGACCGACGAACACCAGTCATCGAGCTGCGTGGGATAAGCAAATACTTTGGCACGGTCGTCGCGCTCGAGGACGTCTCAGTTTCGGTCCACGCCGGCGAAGTGGTGTGCCTGCTCGGCGATAACGGTGCGGGTAAATCGACACTCATCAAGATCATGTCCGGCGTGTTTCCACCCGATGCCGGCCAGGTGCTTGTGGATGGCGAAGAGGTCCACTTCCGATTCGCGCATGACGCGCGGGAGCGGGGAATCGCAACGGTGTTCCAGGACCTGGCGGTTATGCCGTTGATGTCGGTGACCAGAAACTTCTTCCTAGGCTCAGAACTAACTACTGGCTTCGGATGGGGCCCGCTGCGCCGATTCGACCGCAAGGCCGCGGATAAAGTCGCCCATTCTGAGCTTCTGAAGATGGGCATCGACTTGCGCGATACCTCCCAACTGGCGGGCACACTTTCCGGAGGTGAGCGACAGTCGTTGGCGATTGCGCGAGCGATCTATTTTGGCGCGCGGGTCGTCATTCTCGACGAGCCCACTTCGGCGCTGGGCATCAAGGAAGCCTCGATTGTGCTGCGCTACATCGTCATGGCGAAGACCCGTGGCCTCGCGGTGGTCCTCATCACGCATAATCCAAGCCACGCGTATCCGGTGGGCGATCGTTTCACGATTCTCGATCGGGGTCACAGTCTGGGCACGTACGCGAAGTCCACTCTGGAGCCCGTCCGCCTGCTCGGGCTCATGAGCGGTGGGGCCGAGCTCGAGGAGCTCACACACGAGCTCCACGACCTTGCCAAATCGATGCAAACATCAACGTCGAGGCCAGCATGAGCACGATCGAAACACCCGCGTCGAGCCGTCCCGAGCCCGCCCGACGAGTCCCCGTCCCTGGCGTGTCGGGCTACGTCGACCGGATCGCGGTGGAGCCTGGACGCGCCGTTCGATTCCACGTCAACGCGCCGGCCGCGTACGAGTTGTCGATCGCAAGGCTTGGTCGCGCGGCCATCCTCGACCCGACCAGTGACGAGCGCGCTGATCGGGCCGACGTACAGGTCCTGGTCACGCGCCAGCAGTCGACTGCAAGCCCACAGACTCTTGCGGCCGGTTCTTACGTGTTCGTTCACGGTGAGCCGATCCCGCGTGGACCGCTAACACTGGCGACCTGGTTGCGCCTGTGGCGGCTGCCGGTGATCGATGCCGTTCAGTGGGCCTGGTTCGGCGTTCTGACGGACCTCGATTATCCGGAGGCGTGTCGATTTGGACTCCTGGTCGACCACCTGGGCCGGATTGGGGCATACGCGGGCGACGGAGGCATGTTTCGCCACTCCTGGCTGCACCTGACGGAGCCGCTTCTGGCGAACCATCTTGGTAAATGGGTACATGTTGCAGCTGCGGTATCAGAAGACGGCATCCGCATCTGGCTAAACGGGCAGTCGGCATACGACTTCGCCGGTTCCATTCCCGAGAGCGGGTCCGGTCCGTACGCTCGGCTCAGGATTGGCGCAAACGCGGAGCAGGGCGCTGCCGATGATTTCCTGGACGGCGATCTCGCACAGCCATTCGTCGCCGCCGCCGCGCTTGACCAGACGAGTATCGCACGGCTGGTCCAAGATCGTGCTCACACTCCACTGGACGGGATCGTCAGCGGACCCTTGTATGCGGCCTGGCCGCTTGACGAGGAGCGCGGCGCCCAGGTCCGAGACATCTCCGGCAATCGTCGGAATGGGCAGATCGTGCAAGGTGGCACGTGGCAGATTGGTGGACCGGCACACGACGCGTCGCGGGGTGTGCCGGGTTACGAGCCGACCACGGATCCCGCCCGTGGGCACGGACTCCGCCTGTCGAGCGACGACCTGATCGACGCCGAATGGCCGGTCACTGATGAATGGAGCGTCCCGGAAGACGCAGAGTCCGGACTCTACGTGGGCCGCGTGCGCCTCGAGGGACAGGATCCACAGCAAGCGACCTCAATTGTCTTCGCTGTTGCTCGAACTCGACCGCGACAGACAGGCAGCATCGCGCTGCTGTTATCGACAAACACATGGTACGCGTATGGTCGTCGGCCGACGGATGTGCTGCGCATGGCCGGCTTGTCGTCGTCGTACTATTCGAACCATATCAGTGGTCGTCCGTTTTTCCACGTGCCGACGCTGGCGCCCATCCCGCGTGCCGATCCTTACGGTTTCGAGTCGCGGCGCGCCGCGTTCACCCGCCACTCCCACCTGGTGCGTCCGGAACGATACGCCGAAGCCTGGCTAGCTGCCGAGGGATACCCCTATGAGGTCATTGCTGATACGGACCTGCACGCCGAGCCGCACCTGCTAGAAAACTTTGCTGCACTCATGATTGTCGGGCATAGCGAATATTGGACCGACGCGGAACGTGACGGTGTAGCCGCATTTCTGGGCAACGGCGGCCATGTCATCTCGCTATCTGGCAACACGCTGTGCTGGCGCACTAGCTTCAACGACGACTTGACGGTGCTGGAGTCGCGCAAGGCGGTCACATCGGAGGATGCGCGCTGGCTTTCGCCGGATGAATGGGGTGAGCGGTGGCACAGCGACGACGGGCGCCCGGGCAGTCTGTTTACCATGCTCGGCCGGCCCGGTTATGAAGTTCTCGGCCTTGACACGAAAGGCATGATCGACGACGGGACGCCGACCGCTTTCGACGCATTCACGGTGCTTCAGCCGGACCATTTCCTGTTCCATGAGCCAGTGCCAGTACCCCTCACGGCTCAGGGAACAGTCGGCGAAATGAATCTCAACGGGCCCAGAGCGAGCGGTTACGAGTTCGACGCGACGCCGGAGCAGGCGGGCCTGCTTGATCGCCCCCTCCCTGGCCTCGTTCTTCTGGCGCGAGCCACCAGCCAACGGAATATCGAATGGCATGGAGGCGAACAGTACGGTGGCGGAGACATCGCGTACTGGAAACGGCAGGAAGGCGGGTGTGTGTTCAACGCGGGCAGCATCGGCTTCACAGGTTCCCTTGCAGTCGATCCAGGCGTACAGCAGCTCGTCCGGAATGTCCTGTTCCACTTTGGTATCCGGGCCGCCAGCCGCGACATCACAGGTCCGCCAGCCGCGGCATCACCTCCTGCGCCAGCAATCGCATCGACCTCCGCCAGCGGTCCGCATCGTCCCAGTCGTGAGTGACCCATAGCAATGTGCCGAAACCGCCGACGCGCTGGTAGAGCTCCCGGATCTGGCTCGCAACTGACTCCGGATCGCCCACCAGCCACATGTTGTCGATCATATAGTCCAGGGTCAGGTCGTCGGTGGGCAGGTCGTCGCGGACTTTCCAGAGCGCGTTTTGACCGTTGCGCGAGAACATCTTGAAGAAGTAGTCCTCGTAGCCGCGCGCCAGCGAGCCGCGCCTGGCGAACGCGCGGGCCTCCGCGTTCGTCTCGTCAACGTAAATCTCGCGTGCAATCCGCCACACCGAGCGATCGGCAGTACGCTCGGCCTGTTGCGCGCCAGCTGCAACTTGATCCCAGTGGCTCTTCACAAAGCGGGCATGCACCAGATTTGACGATAGCGGCGCCCAGCCCCGCTCACCGGCCGCCCGCATCAGGCGTGACTGAGCAGTCATGCCCGGAACCGCGATCGGCGGATGCGGTTTCTGAAACGGTTTCAGTGGACCACCCAAACCGACATCGGGGATCGGATTTCTGACGCGGATCGGCCAGAACTGGCCTGGCATGTCATACGGCGGATCCTGCGTCCATAACGTGAGGATGACGTCGATCGCTCGAAACATGAGCAATTCGGGGAGTTGGCCATCAATTCCGAAGAGCTCGAGATCGGTGGAGATTCGCCCAACACCGATACCGAAGTTGATTCGGCCTGCCGTCAAATGGTCGAGCTGAGCCACCCGATTGGCGGTGTTGGCGGGATGGTGCTGCGCCATGAGCACCACCCCGGTACCGAAACGGATCTGCTTCGTCTCGGGGAACACGCGCGCGATGAACTGGTCAGGAGCTGGAATGTTCTCCCACGCCATGGTTGCGTGTTCGCCGATCCAAGCCTCGCTGTATCCCAGCTCATCAGCAAGGACCAGCAACTCACGATCCTCCTGGTAACTTTGGGTCAGCGGCTTCTCGGGCGGATGGAGGGGCATCATGAACAGCCCTAAACGCATGCTTGTACCTCGGTCGTCAGCCTACCGCGCCATTCTAGAATGGCGATTGATGCGCCAATTCAAGGTCGCGATTGTGGGTGCCGGCATGATCGGCCGCTTACACGCGCGTGCGTTTCAGGCCATTGAATCGACCTTCGGCGACGCGGGATGGCGAGTGGAACTGAGCGTCATAGCAGACGCCGACGAAGCGCTGACGCGGGATGCGCAGGAGCGTTGGAAGATCGGCCGTGCGGTGCCTTCCTGGCGCGACGTCGTCGAAGCCGATGATGTCGACATCGCAGTCGTCGGACTGCCAAATCAGGACCACCGAGCGGCGGTGGAAGCGCTGGTTGCTGCTGGCAAGCACGTATTGTGTGAGAAACCGCTGGCGCCGACAGTCGAGGCCGCGCGGTCAATGCTCGACGCGGCCCGGCGTGCCGGAGTTGTCCACGGCATAGGCTTCAATCTGCGTCGGGCGCCTGCGATCGCCGCGATTCGACAAATGCTGGTTGACGGTGCGATCGGTGCGCCGCGCCATTTGAGTGGCCACTTCTTTACGGACTACGCGGTGAGCACCGCGGTACCATTCACATGGCGCTACCAACGCAGCCTGGCCGGATCCGGTGCACTTGGCGACGTAGGCAGCCATATTCTGGACCTCGCGCGTTACCTGTTGGGCGATATCGCAGCCGTGACAGGTGCGACACTGGCCACGTTCATCCACGAGCGGCCAGTACCTGCTGCTCACGTAACCGGCCACAATATCGGTCCAACGACCGGGCAGACCGGAAAGGTAGATACGGATGACTCAGGGGCGTTTACATGTCGGTTCGCGTCCGGCGCCATCGGCGACATACGCTTCAGCAGAGTCGCGCCTGGTCACAGGGGACCGGCATTTGACCTGATCGGCTCGGAGGGCGCGATTAGCTTCGATATGAGGCGCCCGGGCGAGTTCGGGATTTGCTCAGCGCCACCCGGACGAGATGCGGTGGGCAGCGGATTCCGTCGCTTGGCTGCCGATCCTCGATTCCCGTACGGTTCGGATCTGGTGGCGCCTATCGGCTTCGATTATGTAGACACCTACGTCGCCCAGGCGTATGAGTTCCTCTCCGCGGTCGCTCAGCAGCGCCAGTATGAACCAGGTTTCGAAGATGGATTCGCGATCGCCGAGGTGTGCGAAACGGTTCAGCGTTTGGCGGACTCTGGCTAGGCTTCAGCGGGCTAACCACCCCTAAGGTGGCGCAGGGCGGCACTTCGGAATTGGGCGGCGCGCTCGCGTACGACTGCTTCTCCATCGCGAATGGTGACCCCGAAGTTTGACCCGAGGTTCGGGTCGGAGACGCCAATTCCGATCGACATTGCGCGCCCCACCAAGCTGTCGGTTCGAGGCAGCATGCCTGGCCAATAATGGTCGGTCGAGGGGACATCCGTGCCGTCGTGGAAGGGCGCACCCTTCATGCTCGCGGTGCTCTCGCTCAGGAGGTGCTCCATCTGACTGTAAATGTGCCAACCCGACTCGGCGAGGACTCGGCTGCCAAGATCCGCAGCGACCGTGCGGGCGATGCGCTCGTTCGGAAACAGCACTACTAGATGCGTGGCCAGGTCCCCATCCGGGTCAGGCAGGCTCCGGAATGTCAAGCCCGGTACGTCAGCGATCAGGCTCTTGAAGAGCCGTTTGTTGTCGCGGAGACGGTTCAGAATCAGGTCAAGTTTGCGTAGCTGAGCCAGCAGGACCGCTGCGCTCAACTCCGTCATTCGGAAGTCAAGCCCGAGGAACGGGCGACGGCCCATCTCGACGCCGTTGCGCAACGGGGAGTGGCCCTGATCGTGCATGGCAAAGCAGCGCCGGTAGAGGTTGTCGTCGTCGGTAACCACCATGCCGCCATCGCCCGCGGTGATCGTCTTGTAAGCGTTGAAGCTGAGCCCGCCGGCAACGCCGATGGTGCCAACGGAGTTGCCTCTGTAGCTGGCACCGAACGCCTGTGCACAGTCTTCAATGAGAGCAACGCCGTGGCGGATGGCGACGGCACTCAGCTCGGCGAGGCGCGCGGGACTTCCGAGCATGTGGACAGCCATGATTGCCCGGGTCCGCGGGGTGATTCGCGCCTCGACATCCGACGGATCAAGATTGAACGTCTCGTCAATCTCGGCCAGAACTGGTAAAGCACCGGAGTAGACGATGGAGGAGATGCTTGCGATGAAGGTGAAGCCGGGCACGATGACCTCATCACCCGCGCCGATACCGAGGCCGGCCAGGATCACCGTCAACGCGCTCGTACCCGAATTGACGGCGACCGCGTACTGTGTGCCGAGGCGTTGCGCAACCTGCTGTTCAAGGGTGCGGACCTTTGCCTTGAATGCGGGATCCTTATCAGGCCCGTATCGATAAAGAAAACCACTCCGCAGGACGTCGAGGACCTCATCGATCTCTTCCTGACCGACCAAGCTCAAGCCGGGCCCTGGCATGCGCGACCTCCCTTGAAAACGCAAGCAAGAATCGTCGGATGTACCGGCGTGTGTCAAGACGCGCGATGCACGCACCCGACGCCGAAGCGCCTGCAGCGGGTATCTTGGCCACAGTGTGCTTGACGTAGATGAAGGACGGAGGCCTGAACGGAGCAGATGGCGCACGCGCATCTGCCGGCCCGGGTGGTCAGTTGGCCGAGGGCGCACCAGCCAAGCTGCGCGACGTGGAGACTTCATGAGTCTGGGCTTTGGGGTACCCCGCCACACGCGCACGGTTGTGACGCGGCCCATCGCGTCTGGGTAACCCTTCTGCTGTTCTGCCTGTTGGCCTTGCCCGTCACGGCCTGTACGCAGGCCGCGGCGACCCTGGCAACCACTTCACCGGCCGAAACGAGCTCATCAGTAACGCGGGATCGCGAGTCAACGCCTGCGACATCGGACCCAGCCACGCTCGCCCAGTTCTGGACACCACGGCGCCGCGCTAGCTTTGGATCCAGGTGATCGGGATCGCCGCGGGGTTGACGTTCGGATCGACGACGGTGGCGGCAGCCGTCATCACGACTCCTGCGCTACGCAGTTGGTTCAACCGCTCCAGCCGCCGCGCGGCTTCCTCAGCAAGTGCGTTTTCTGAGCCCTCGCCGATGATGGCGACTGCCGCTTGGCGAGACGTCCGGGGCTGCGATTTGACGCGATCGATGTACGCGATCTGCAGTTGCTCGTGCGCCTCGGCGGTCGAGATCGCGTGGTTGTAGATCTGAAGCGTATCGCTGCTCTGCCAGAACAGGTCGTGCTGAACGGCCCCGACCAATGCGCGCTGGCGTTCGCGGTCACCCTGAGCCAGCTCCGCGGCGAGTACGACGCGCTCGGTCGCGTGCAGATGCCGGATCGCGTGCGGCGTGAGTCGCGGAAGACGAACGGGGGCAGAGCGAAACGCGCGCTCCGCCTTCAGGCGTAACCGTTTCCAGTGGATGCGGAAGCCACTATCCGAGAGCTGGTTGCCACGTCGCGAGACAAAAGCGGGTCCTCGTCTCGCAAATCGTCAATGCGCGCGCGCCGTTCACGGTCATGCATTGAACGCTCGGTTCGCACGTAGCGGTGCAGCAGGTAATCCGTCTCGGCCTC
>JAFAPL010001043.1 GCA_019247135.1 Chloroflexota bacterium
CTGGCCGGATTGGCTCTCGGCCTCGGGCTGCACGCATACACCGGCTATCGCGTGATGCCGTTCGTGGCGCTCCTGGTGCTGGGGTACGCGGCGCTTGTCCAGCGCTGGCCCGTCGCGACGTTCGCCGGCCGCACCGCTCTCTATTCAGGCGGTGCGGTTCTGATCGGGCTGCCGGTCGTGATCTTCGCGCTTCAGCATCCGGCCGACTACAACGCCCGCACGGTCCAGACGCTGATTCTGGCCGCGCCTGTCGATAACGCGGTGAAGGTGCAGCAGCTCTGGGAAAACCTTCAGAAGCATGTGCTCATGTTCACCGTCAGCGGCGACATGAACGGCCGTCACAATCTGCCCGGCGCGCCCATGCTCGATCCGCTCAGCGGTGGGTTGGTCGTGTTCGGCCTGGGCCTGGTCGTATTGCGCGCGCGCGACTGGCGGAGCGTCCTGCTGCTCGCCTGGGCCGGCGCCGCGCTGGCTTCGGGCATCGTCACGCTGGCGTTCGAGGCGCCCACGGCGGTGCGCACCATCGCGATTACCCCGGTGCTGGCAATCCTGGCCGGCCTCGGTCTGGTGGTCCTGCTGGACCGGTTCGTCGCGCTGGTCACGGTTTCGCGAGTGGTCATCCGGTGGCGGGCGACGGCGCTGGCCGCCGCCATGGGCGTGCTCACGATCGGCTGGATCGGGCTCACGAATCTGGACACCTTCTTCAATCGCCAGATGAACGACTCTGGCACGTGGGCGGCCTTCTCGCCTGGCCAGACCATGATCGCGAAGACGGCGCTCGATAATCGCGGCCAGTACGAAACCATCCTCGGCAGTGCGACGCTGACGCCGTCGGTCGAGGCGGCGTACCTCGTGCCTGACCTGCAAACCACCCTCCAGGTGTTCGACCCTGCCCGCGACCTGCCCTACAGAGGGCGCGGGCCGGCATTCGTCTACCTGGAGGCCGAACACGACCAGGCACTCGCCGACGAGGTGGCTCGCTTCTACCCGGACGCGCAACGCCTGCCCGGTGGCCCGCCCGGCGCCGCCGAGATCATCAATGGATTCCGCCTCGACCCCGTGGTGCTCGACGACCATCGCGGTGGGCGAGCTCATTACCGTGGCGCTGATGGCGTGGTGGTCGAGCGTCAGGAAACGCAGCCCGTCTGGGAGCCCACGTCAGCACCGGTCGCGCTTCCAGCCGAGGTGAGCTGGCAGGCCGCGCTCGCGCTCGAGACGACCGGCGAGTACGGCTTCCGTGCACCGCCGGGATTCGAGCTGCGGTTGGACGACGCGGAGATCGCATCGGGCGATACAGGTACACGCGTCCGACTCGCGCGTGGCACGCACAGCCTGGCATTGACGGGGACCGTCAAACCGGGCGGGCCGGCCTCGCTCGACTGGCGACCGCCAGGCGCCAGCGGTTGGAGCCCGGTTGCCGATCGGGCGCTGTACACGCCTCCCAACGGCGGGGTCGGGCTGCAGGTCGCGCTCGCCCCCCTGCCGCAGGTGGGCGACCCCCCGGAGGAGCGGGTCGACCCGGTGGTGGCGCACTACTTCCACATCAGCCCCTTTCCCCAACCCAACCTGAACCCGCGGCTCTGGATGGCAGAGTGGGTCGGCATGCTCGACGCGCCGACCACCGGGACGTATGAGTTTGACCTCGACCACGCGGGCCATTCCGCCTTGTGGCTCGACCAGGCGCTCGTCATGAGCGACCTGAACACTGCCACGGCGCGGCTGGGTGGGACGGTGTTCCTCACGGCCGGCCGTCACGCGATCCGGGTGCGCTACGAGAAAACGGAGGAGGACGGTGGCGCGTGGATCGACCTGTACTGGGCGCCACCGGGCGCGCAGCGCAGTATTGTCCCGGGCAGCGTCCTCTACCCCCCGCCGCCGGAGGTGCTCGGGCCGGCGGAATAGGTCCCAGTTGCAGCCGTCGCTATTTCGGTGATCACGGCTGGCTGCGTGTAGGTCGCGCGATAGAACGGACGATCCGGGTAGCGCGCGCGCAACTCGTCGAACGCCGCGGGCCCGCGGTCACGCGCGAACACCAGATCGCTCTCGAGCAACGGGTCGTTCTGAGGGAAGATGGACTCGTAGCACTGCGCGCGGCCACAGTCGTCCCCGACCACGACGACCGCGTGATGCAGACCGAGGGGAGCCAGCGCCTCGAGGATGCGGGCGTCGTTCCCGTTGAAGCCTCGCAACGCGTGCACGTTGCCCGGGATGTTGGAGTAAGACGGACTGCCCGGCTGCGGCGGTCCCCACCACGAGAAGATGCTGAGCGCGACCAGCGACCCGACGGCGACAGTCGCCAGCAGCCCAAGGAAGTCTGGAATCACAGTGTCGGCGCGGATCTGCCGCGTGCTCCCCACCGCGAGTGTCACGCCATGTGCGGCCAGCAGCACGAGCAGCGGAGTCATCTCGTACCAGAACCGAGGGCCGTACATGATGTACACGCCGTTGTAGAAGAACCACGCGAGAGCGATGGTCGCGGCCAGTGCCGCGAACAGGTAGTCCCAGCGATTGCGCGTCCCCAGCACGAACGGCAGCAGCATTGGCAGGAACGCCAATCCCGGCGGCCACCCAAAGAGCACGACCTCCAGCAAGGTGAGGTTCGTGTAGGTGTTGGACCAGGCGCGTTCGGGCGTGAACCGACCGCCAAACCCGAGCGTGTCGCCCGAGACGGTGTTGCTCACCGCGTATGTGAAGTCCAGGGGATCACCCATGAGGTACGCGTTGTAGGCGAAAAAGGCCAGCAGCAGGACAGCCCCGGCCGCGGCCAGGGACACCAGCTCCAGAGGTGATGGGCGCCCCACGATGAGGTGGTGCAGAGCCACGAAGACGCCGACGACCAGGACGACGGCAATCCCCGTCAGCGGCCGAGTATTGAACAGCAGGCCAACCGCGAGGCCGCAAACCACGCTGCCGCCGACGCGCGCCCGGGCGGAAGACCCCTTGATCAGCAGGACGAGACCCGCGACGGCACCCAGCACATAGAACGCTCCGCTGCCATGCGACATGTAATCGACGTTGGTCATCTGGAAGAACGGCGACGCGACCAGGAGCAGCGCCGCCAGCAAGCCGCTGCCCCACCCGTAGACCGCGCGACCGATCCAGAACACGAGCAGCACGCAGAGGCCGCCGACGACTGGTGGGACCAGCCAGGCCTGTCCAAGCCGCTGCCCGATAGCCAGCAAGAGCGGGTGGCCGAACGGATACTGGCTGACCCATAGCCCGCGGTTGGCGATCAGATAGCTAGAGACCTCGAAGGCATTGGGCGGACTGGGTGCCGGCGCGGCGATCATGCCGTCGGCGAACATCTTGGCCTGGAAGAGATAGATGACCGAATCGCTCACGTGCGGGATGCGCTGCAAGTAGACGTTCTGCGAGTACGCCAAACCGAATGCCCCTACCAGAGCCAGACCCGACGCCGCTACCAGCCAGGCCCACCCCGGAGCGGCGCCGCCTCGGAATCCGGTGCTTGCTCGAGGCACCCGCGGCAGAAGCAGCACCGTGAGCGCGATCAACGCCGCGCCTAAGACGATCCAGGGATACGGGCGCAACATGACGGCGAACACCCCGCGCGCCGTCTGCCACGGGTCCAGCCTCAGCGGCGCGCCTGGGCGGCTCGTAACCTCTTTCCCGTCACGCTGCGCGGCCGCGCCCGTCTCCAGGAACTGCCACGCCCTGAACCCGAAGTGGACGTTTGTGCGGTCGTCGGTGTAACGCGCGTAAAAGTCGACGTCAGTCGGGTTGTGCAGCACTGCATCGACCCGGTAGTCCGTCCAGGGTTGATCGCCCGTGGCAATCTGGCCGCCATCCTTCGGCACACGCCCCCCAGGCCACGGCTCACCACCGATCCACGGCCCGGCCGCCGCGTCCCTGAACTCGTCGTCCATAAGGAGGGCGCCGGTGCGCGAGTCGGTAACCACGACCGCTCCCACCCGCGGCGCGCCCGCGGCAGTCGGCAGCGAACCGGGACCGCCCATCTTGAGCGCGACGCCGCCACTTGCGGGTCCGGGCAGGTCGGCGTCGACAACGGGCTGCCCGTCGACGACCGCGTGGTAATGGTCGCCAGCGACTACGAGCGTGATGTGAGTCGTATAGCCGTCTATCGACCATATCCAGAGGGCCGCGAGTAGCGCGTTGACGATTAGGACGCCCGCCACCGCCGGCCTCACGCCCCGCAGGCTGGGACGACGACGCGGGTCTGCCTCGATGCGGCCAACGATCGCGGTGGCTCGCGGCCGCCACTCCGCATTCAGTGCAACGGGTGCTTGGGTCGGTGAGAGCTCGACCTGGGCTCCTTGCCGAGGCGCAGCCACCACCGCAAGCGAACGCTCGATCGCCGCCAGGTGGCGCTCGATCAGGCGCAGCAACCGAAAGACGAGGCCGCAGGCCAGGACGATCGACAGCGCCAGAGCGAGGATGGCCTGCTGAATCGCTCCAGGCCTCACGCCCGGCACGCGAGTACAGGCCCGACCTGCTCGGGCGAGGCGCACGTTCTCACGCGCGGGGCCAGTACCGCACGTCCGCCTCTTTCCGGTCCGCCCAGGCCGCGTTCGCCGCTTTCAGCTCCCAGGACGCGAAACACGCTCGCTCGGCCTCGATCAATTCGTCGACCATGGTCCGTGGATCACGATGAAACGATTCCAGCAGCAGTCGTTTCGAGATCCCAACCGCGGTCCGCGAAGCGCGATAGGCCTGGTCGATGACTTCGCCCAGCTTGGCCTCCACCTGGTCCGCGGGAACGACCCAGTTGACCAGTCCCCAGTCACGCGCTGTGGCCGGCGAGATGCGG
>JAFAPL010001068.1 GCA_019247135.1 Chloroflexota bacterium
GCGGTCGCGCTCGATCTTCATCCGGCCCCCGCGCCCGTGGCCGAGCTGGCGGCGGGCAAGATCCCTGTCGATTGCCTCGCGTTCGAGCTGGAGCCCCGCCGGGAGGCCCTCGATGATGCAGGTGAGTGCAGGTCCGTGCGACTCGCCAGCCGTTGTCAGACGCAGCGAAGCCATCGTCGGCAAGGTTACGTGCAGCGCTTCAGATCAGGCGCGGCGCGCTTCCACGGACGCGCGCCGGCCGTGAGCGCTCAGTAGCGCCCTGCAACGTCGACCGCCGCATAGCGGCCGCCGGCGGCAAAGACCGCGAAACGCACGTTCACAGTCACGTGCTTGAGCCGCCCCAGCTTGGCGACTACAGAACGCGAAAGATGCAGATGCAGAGTCACGGTACCAGCCTTGATGCTCGACACCGTCCCACGTCCGAGCACGATCACCGGACCTCGTCCCACCTTCATGTGGGCACGCCTCGCCTGCGCTCTCGAGATCGAAAGCGTGACAATCCCATCTGCACTGAGGTTCGACGTGACGCGGACGGCCAGGCCGTTGCGGAGCATCGTCCGCCGACTTTGCGGCATCAGCTGGAGCTGCACGGACAACCCGGGGCTCGGCGCGATGGCGGGGGGTGGTCCGGGTTGCCCTGGCTGGCCATTCGGACCCAGGACGACGACCGGCTGGCTGAAGGAGCTTACGTTGCCCCCCCGATCGGTCACCGTAAGTGTCACGGTGAAGGTCCCAGCGCTGGTGTAAGTGTGCACGACGCTGGCTCCGGTCGCAGTGCTACCGTCGCCGAAGTTCCACCGATAGTTGACACCAGGGATCAGTAGCGACGTTACGCTGTCCGAGCCGTCCAACTGGACCTCGTCACCCTGGTCGACTGCGGTCGGAGCGACGAACATTGCGGACAGCGCGACACCGAGCGCGCAGGCCGGGCTATTCGGATCGCTCACCAGCACACCCGCATTGCTGAACTCAGGCTGTAGGTAGTACGTAGTGCTCGCGCTCCCGAGGGTCACGGCGTCATACGGGTAGCCCTGCGGACCCCCGCCGCCCTGTCCGCAGCCGACGTTGTTGTAGACGTTGTCGTCGATCTCGGCATAGTCGTTATTGTTGAACCAGCCGTTGAGCCACGGATTTACAACCGCCGCCATCATCCCCGCGCTGAGGGGGCTTTCGAGTCGAGTGGCGGCGTCATCCGACTGCTGTATCGCCGTGAAGGGCGACGGCAGCGGAGGTAGGTTCTGTTCGTCGCAACCGGTGTAGATGGTCCACGGCTGTACGACGTACGAATAGTTGATACCGCCCACATTGACGCTGGAGTGATAAGAGCAGAACTGGCCCTTGGCACCGCCGATGGCGGTGGCATTGGCCGAGCAGAGCATGTCGCCCTGATCGACGCAGGACTCGACTCCCTGCGGCAGCAGCACCACGAGCAGCGGGGTATGTCCGGCCTCGAGGTGATGGACCAGATCGACCTTGGTGATGACGTAGTTCAGCTCGCCTTGGATCTCGCTGTCGGAGACGCAGTAGGTGGCACCGTGCGGCGTGCATCCGGCGCCCCAGTCGGTGTAGTCGTGGCCAGCCGCCTGGATGCCGTCGATCACGCAGCCTTTGCCCGTCGGGCCCAGGTCGCTGCATCCACCGCCGAAGGTGGAGGCGTTGGCGGCGCGGCCACCCGCGTCGTCGTACTGGGTGGTCACCGAGAAGATCGAGCCGAGGGACCCACTGCTGGTCGCGACATCGTTTAGGAACTGGTGGAGATCGGACTGTGTGCGCGACCAATACGCCCGACTCGGGTCCCATGTCAAGGCGAACGTCTCGTTCGCGTGCATCACGGCGCCGCCGTGGTAGCAGAGGCCGCCGGACGGCATAGCCGGGCCGCCGAAATCGGACGAAAGCCAGGGATCGGTGCACGCGGCGCCAGTCGGTCCCGGATAGAGGCTCGAAAGGTTCGAGATGGCGCCGGCCGTATCGGGCTCGACTTCGACGCCGTACAGGTTCCCGCCATTCATGCTCACCACCACCGCCTGCGCGGCGCTCGTCATTCCGAACAGCGCAACCGTCACGCCCAGGGCGATTGCGAGGCACGCGGCGCGCCGGCCGGCGACTCGGGAGGCAGCTCGCAATACAGCTTCGAAGATGATTGTCAGCATCACTGGCCTTCTACGCTCAGGTTTCGTAGGTCGACGACCGCGCCGAGGCTGGGGTCGTAAGGGAATAGCGAGAGTGCGGTCAGGGTCGAGTTGCTCAGGAGCCTGCGGCCATCCGCCGAGACGTTCTGGCGCGCCTTGTCAGCCGCCGCGGCCGACGGGTACTGATCGGCTGTGATTGCCGTCACTGCGAACAGCAGACGAGAGACGGATCCGTTGCTCGACGAGAGCGTCTCCGTCTGACCCGGTGCCAGCGACAGGATCTGGCAGTCGATCGGCCCGGGCGTGCAGCTGCCCGGTCCACTGACGACCGCCGCGGGCTGCACCGCGAACAGCACCCGGCCGCCGCCCCGCAGCACCCCGAGCTCGACGAGCAGCGGGTTTTGCTGGCTCGGGAGGACGCTCATCCGCTCCAGCGGGTCGATCTGGTTGAGGTCGCCAGAGGCGTTGGTGATCGCGAGCGCGACGTGGTACGCCTGGGTCGGGGTAAGCAGGGCGACCGTCGGCTTGTGGCTCGGGGGGGGCGTGGGAGTGGTGGACGGCTCCGTTGCAGATCCGGTCGATCCGCCGGTAGGACTGCTTGACGAACCACTCGCGCCTGCTGCCGCCGTCGAGCCGGCAGCGCTGGCAGCAGCTCCAGCGGCAGCTCCAGCGGCGCTGGTCCCACCGGATGAAGCGGAGCCGCCCGGGATAGCCGAGCCCCGGAAGGGATCGCGCGCGGGACCGCTCGGCGGGGTGACGCTCGGAGCGGACGCGACCGAGAGCGAGGGGGTCCCGGCGTTGCCCGACACGGGCAATCCGGACGCTGAGCTCGGTGCAGGCGCAGGCACAGGCGCGGGGCTCTTAGCCAGCACCAGCGGCACCGCCACGATCGCGACCACCAGGACCGCCACGACAGGCAACAACCGCCGTTCCCGCAGCTCCCCCAGGAAGGATCTGACGACGCTCATCTTGGGATCCCTGGTAG
>JAFAPL010001078.1 GCA_019247135.1 Chloroflexota bacterium
CGCTGACGACCCGAACTTCTCGGTCGGCGAAGACCTGCTGTTTCGCTACGTGGTCATACCCAGGACCAAACAGGCGCTGATTTCGCGCGCAATCGCATATTCCTGGATGGACACTCGACCACATTTCCTCCCAGGTCGGGTCGATACGTTCAATCCGTACAAACAACGCCTCGAGACGCGACTCGGCCCGGCTTCCGGGTTCAATATGGCGACGGATGCGACAGTCGGGACGGTCGCGTTACCGTCACTCTGGAACCAGCGACCTCGCGAGGGCATGCAGCTCCACTGGGATGGCAACAACGATTCTGTTGACGAGCGGAACAAGAGCGCCGCACTCGGCGGCGGAGCGACCGAGGCGTCGTTGGACCTCGGGTCTCTTGCCCGCGTGCACGACTTCATCGCCACTCTCCAGCCTCCGCCGTACCCGCGCGATCGGATCAACGCCGATCTGGCTCGGCAGGGTGAACAGGTGTGGTACGCGGAGTGCGCTTCATGCCACGCTTTTGACGGCAAGTACGTTGGTCAGGTAACGCCGATCAACGAGATCGGAACCGATCGCTCGCGGCTCGATTCGTTCACTCCGCTGCTCGCGTCGCGCATGAGTGAGTTCGGCAAGGGCCGCAGCTGGCAGTTCTCCCACTTCAGGAAAACGGACGGCTATGCGAACATGCCGCTGGACGGCGTGTGGTTACGCGCACCCTACCTGCACAACGGTTCGGTGCCCACGCTGCGGGATCTGCTGAACACGCCGGAGCAGCGTCCGAGCGCATTTTACACAGGCTATGACCTGTACGATTACGAGAACGTTGGCCTCGTGACAAGTGGTGCCGAGGCGGAGCGGTTCGGGCAGCTGTACGAAACCTCTGTTCAGGGCAACGGCAACTACGGCCACTTGTACGGCACGAACCTCAGCGCGGCGGAGAAGGACGCACTGCTCGAATACTTGAAGACGCTCTAGGTGCGGGCGCGATGACGCCGAAGAAGTACTTTGTCACCGGTGCCACCGGCTTCATCGGCGGCCGGCTCGTACGTCAATTGCGAGACCAGGGACACCAGGTCATCGCGAGCGTACGCGATCCCGCGCGAGCGCAGCATCTCGCAGCGCTCGGGGTTGAAGTTGTACCAGGCGACGTGACAAACAAAGAGAGCTTGCGGCAGCCGATGACCGGCGTCGACGGCATCTTTCATCTCGCCGGTTGGTATCAGGTCGGAGTGCGCGACACGAGCCCCGGTCAGCGCATCAACGTCGACGGCACGCGTAATGTGCTCGAGCTGATGCGCGAGCTGAACATTCCCAGAGGCGTGTACACCAGTACGCTGGCCGTCAATGGTGACACGCATGGGCGAATTGTCGACGAGACCTATTCGCATGACGGGCCGTGGCTGAGCGAGTACGACCGTACGAAATGGGTCGCGCACTACGAAATCGCCGAGCCAATGATCGGGCAGGGTTTGCCGCTGGTCATCGTCATGCCGGGGGCGGTCTATGGTCCGGGCGACGCCAGTCCGCAGGGCCAATTGTTCCAACAGTACCTGAGCCGCAAGTTACTTATGGTGCCGCGCGGATCGGCCTTCTGCTGGGGGCACGTGGAGGACACGGCGCGAGGCCACGTCTTGGCCATGGAACGTGGCGCTTCGGGCCAGAGTTACATCATTGCTGGGCAACCCGCAACCCTTGTGGAGGTCTTACGCGAAGCGGAACGCATGACTGGTGTTCCGGCGCCGCGATTACATCCCTCGCCGGCGCTGGTCAAAGCCGTGGCGGCGATTGCGGGTGCAGTCGAGCGCGTCGCTCCGGTGCCTGACACCATGAGCTCGGAGTATCTGCGTGTTGCGGCTGGAGTGACGTATCTCGGATCCAACGCGAAGGCGAAACGCGAGTTGGGTTTTGAGGTTCGACCGTTGGACGAAGGCCTGCGTGAAACACTCGCGGACGGACTCCGGCGACTGGAAACATGAAGCCACTGCACGTCTTCGGCCTCGAGCTCACCGCCGTGCCCTCCGCACTGGCAACGTATGTCGCCCTGGTCGGCATCGGCGCTCTCGTGGCAGAGAAACGACGCCAGCTCACACTGCCAGCGACTCTCGTGGCGGGTCTCGCAGTGGCCGCACTGCATGCGAGCTCAGTCCTGTTCCATCATTTCGGCCACGCGCTCTTCGCCCGCTGGACGGGCCACCCCATGACGGGTGTTCGTTTCTGGGGCGGGCTCGCAACGTCCGTCTATCCGAGCGACGAGCCGCCGCTGCCCGCGACCGTGCACCTGACGCGTGCGGCCGGTGGGCCGTTGGCGAGCCTGTTGCTCGG